>CAXGVP010000409.1:0-4378 GCA_964013055.1 uncultured Albimonas sp. | reverse complement strand
AGCGTGGTCTTGCCCGCGCCGTTGGGGCCGATCAGGCCCAGGATCTCGCCCTCGTGGATGTCGAACTCGATCCCGTCGAGCGCCACGATCCCGCCGAAGCGGACGGTCACGTTCTCGACCGCGATCACCGGCGTGCCGGTCGCGGCTTGCCGCATGGGCGCGTTCATCGGGCCCCTCCGTTGAGATGGGCCGGCGTGCGCACGCGGGCGTTGAATAGGGGTACGGTTCGGACGCCCGGCGCAGCCGAGATCCGTCCGCCCGAGGCGGTCTTGCCGTTCATGTCTCCTCCCTGATGTCGCGTGCTTGCGCGATCTTGTTGGACTTCAGCGCAGTCCAGCAGATTTGCCCCCGCATATCAAGCGGCCGTTTAAATGGCGATTTCCGAGGGTTCACAGGCGCTTCATCGAAAAAGTCAGCCATGCTGACCACTCGATCAAGAGGTTGAAGCGCCTAGGCTTCCGAATTCTTTCCCGCAGCGCAGCAATTACTTTTCGGCAGTGCACTCGCCCTTGCGCCGGGGCGAGGACCTGAGGTCAACTCATGGGCGAGCTGAAGTCCGGCTCACGAATCATGAGTCAGACTCATCCCCCTGCCCCACCCCGGAGCCCTCCGTGACGAGACGACCCCAGAGCACCCGCCGACAGCGCGTCGAGGAGATGGAGCGCCAGATCGTCGACGCGGCCCTGGACGCGTTCTCGATCCACGGGTTCGAGCAGGCGCGCGTGGCCGACATCGCCCGCGCCGCCGGCGTGGCGGAGGGGACCGTCTATCTCTACTTCCGGGGCAAGGACGCGCTGTTCGACGCCGTGCAGCGGCGCTTCTACGCGCAGTTGACGCGCGAGGCGCAGGCCGGCGTCAGCCGGCTGGCCGGGGCCCCCGCCCGGCTGGCCTTCCTGGCCGAGCACTGGTTGAGCGCGGTCGCGCCGGCCTGGAAGATCTTCGCCCGGCTCACCTACCAGATCGGCTTCATCGAGACCTACCGCTCCTCCGACGCCTACCGGATGCACCACGCCTACACCGAGGTCTTCGACCATGTGGCGCGCGAGGGCGCCTCGGCGGGGGAGCTGCGCGAGGACCTGGCGCCCTCGATGATGCGGGCGATGTTCTACGGCGGGCTCGGCTATGCCTGCCGGGCCGCGCTGACCAAGGGGGTGCCGGTCGCCGAGATCCCCGCCGCGACCGCAGGCCAGGTGGTCGACGCCTTCCTCGCCGGCCTGGCCCGCCCCCCGGCCGAGCGTGGCGCGGGCGACGAGGCCGCGGCCCTGCGCCAGGCCGCCGACCGGCTGGAGCGGGCGGCCGAACGCCTCGAGGGCGCCCTCTCCCGCCGCGCCTGAACGCCTCCGCGCCCCTCCGCAGAGCTATCGGCCGGCGGCAGGCGGACTCCGCTTGCCGGCCGGTTATTTAACGGGTTAGTTAAGAGGGCCGCGACGCTTCCCCCGGGGGGCGAAACAGACGGCCGATAAAAGACCAATCGGGGAGGATTCAGCCCATGCGGCTGACGGAAGAGCATCGCGCGATCCGCGATACGATGACCAGATTCGTCGAAACCGAGGTGAACCCCCACGCCGACGCGTGGGAGGAGGCCGGCATCTGGCCCGCCCACGAGATCCTCGGCAAACTCGGCTGCCTGGGCCTGCTGGGCATCAACAAGCCCGAGGAATTCGGCGGCCAGGGCCTCGATTATTCCTACCACGCCTGCTTCCTCGAGGCGCTGGGCAACGCGCGCTGCAACGGCGTGAACATGGGCGTGTCGGTGCAGACCGACATGGCGACGCCCGCGGTGGCGCGCTTCGGCTCCGACGCGCTGCGCCGCAACTGGCTGCGCCCGGTGATCGAGGGCAAGATGGTCGCCTCGATCGCGGTGAGCGAGCCGCAGGCGGGCTCCGACGTCTCCCAGATCGCCACGCAGGCGGTGGCGGACGGGGGCGATTATGTGATCACAGGCACCAAGATGTGGATCACCAACTCCACCCAGGCCGACTGGCTGTGCCTGCTGGCGAACACCTCGGACGGGGCGAAGCACTCCAACAAGTCGCTGATCCTTGTGCCGATGGACGCCAAGGGGATCGAGGTCTCCAAACCCCTGCAGAAGCTGGGGATGCGCGCCTCCGACACCGCGCAGATCTTCTTCGACGGCGTGCGGGTCCCGAAGTCCCACCTGATCGGCCAGGAAGGCCGCGGCTTCCAGATGCAGATGCAGCAGTTCCAGGAGGAGCGCCTCTCGGCCTGCTTCGTGAAGTGCCGCACGCTGGAGCTCTGCATCGAGGACACCATCGCCTACACCTCCGAGCGGAAGGTGTTCGGCAAGCCGATCCTCGACAACCAGACCGTCCATTTCAAACTGGCCGAGCTGCAGACCGAGATCGAGGCCCTGCGCGCCATGGCCTGGCGCGCGGTCGACCTGATGCTGGCGGGCGAGGACGTGACCACGCTCGCCTCCATGGCCAAGCTGAAGGCCGGGCGGCTCGCGCGCACGGTGCCCGACGCCTGCCTGCAGTATTTCGGCGGCCAGGGCTTCATGTGGGACAACTTCGTCTCGCGTTGCTACCGCGACCTGCGCCTGACCTCGATCGGCGGCGGCGCGGACGAGGTGATGCTGCAGATCATCGCCAAGCGGATGGGCGCCTATCCGCGCAACTGAGAGGCCTGACGATATCGCCCGAAACCGGGGCGGCGGCTGGTGCGCCGACGCCCCGAGGGGGCCCGACGCGCCGCCGCTCACCGGCGCCCGGGTCTCCGCGCGGCGCGCGGTTCCTGTCGCCGCGCGCCGCGGACCCCCTGCCCCTCCCCGGACTGCGGCGTCCGGGGAGGGATCTTTCCCCCCGGTTTCGCGAAACCGTCGCGCCCCCGTCATGGGCCTGCGACATCTGCGGATGACGGTTCGCGCGCGCGGGTGCATCATCCCGCCAGCGAACCACCGTCAGGGAGTCTCCCCATGCCCCGCATCAACCTCGGCCGCCGCCGCCTGCTTCAGGCCGGCGCCGCCGCCGGCGCCCTGATCGCGCTGCACCCGTTCTCGGCCCGCGCCGCCGCGGGCCAGGCCCACCTTCGGGTGATGTCCACGACCGACCTGCACGTCCACGTCTTCCCCTACGACTATTACGGCGACCGGCCCAACGACTCGATGGGTCTCGCGCGGACCGCCGCCCTGGTCGAGGGCATCCGGGCCGAGGCGACCAACGCCATCCTGGTCGACAACGGCGACTTCCTGCAGGGCAACCCGATGGGCGACTACATCGCCTATGAGCGCGGGATGAACGAGGGCGACGTCCATCCCGTCATCAAGGCGATGAACGTGCTGGGCTATTCCTGCTCGACGCTGGGCAACCACGAGTTCAACTACGGCCTGTCCTTCATGGACAAGGTGCTGGCCGGCGCCGACTTCCCGTTCGTGTGCGCGAACGTCGCCCGCGGCAAGCTCGCGGCCGAGGCGCGCCAGGACGACCTCTGGCTGCCGCCTTACGTGATCGTGGACGCGCAGGTGACCGACGGCGCCGGCGAGGCCCATGCGATCAAGCTCGGCCTGATCGGCTTCACCCCCCCGCAGATCATGTCCTGGGACAAGCGCCACCTCGAGGGCAATGTCGAGACCCGCGACATCGTCGAGGCCGCCCGCGCCTGGGTCCCCCAGATCCGCGAAGAGGGCGCCGACCTGGTGATCGCGCTCGCCCACACCGGCATCGGCTCCGACGCCTACGCGCCGATGATGGAGAACGCCGCAATCCCGCTGGCGGCGGTGGAGGGCATCGACGCCATCGTCACCGGCCACAGCCACCTCGACTTTCCCGGCCAGAAATACGAGGGGGTCTCCGGCCTCGACGTGGCCAAAGGCACGATCTCCGGCAAGCCCGGCGTGATGGCGGGCTTCTGGGGCTCCCACATGGGCCTGATCGACCTGATGATCGAGCGCGAGGGCGGCCAGTGGCGCGTGGTCTCGGCGACCACCGAGGCCCGCCCGATCTACGAGCGGGTCGAGCGCAAGAACGTCCCCCTGGTCGAAAGCGTCGCCGCCGTCGAGGAGGCCGCGCGCGAGGACCACGAGGCCACGCTCGCCTACGTCCGCCGCCCGGTCGGCGAGACCTCGGCCCCGCTGCATTCCTACTTCGCGCTGGTGGCCGACGACCCCTCGGTGCAGATCGTCTCCAACGCCCAGACCTGGTATATCGAGCAGATGCTGGCGGGCTCGGAGCACGCAGGCCTCCCGATCCTCTCCGCCGCGGCCCCCTTCAAGGCCGGCGGCCGCGGCGGCCCGGAGTATTACACCGAAGTTCAGACCGGCCCCATCGCCATCAAGAACGTCGCCGACCTCTACCTCTACCCCAACACCGCGCGCGCCATGCTGATCTCGGGCGCCGACGTGAAGGAGTGGCTGGAGATG
>CAXGVP010000408.1:0-4387 GCA_964013055.1 uncultured Albimonas sp. | reverse complement strand
CGCTGGATGCAGGCCTCGATCTCCTTGCCCGCGACCATCATCAGGTCGGCCATCTCGTCGACGACCACCACGATGAAGGGCAGCTCCTCGGGCTCGAACTCCTGGGTCTCGATGATCGGCTCGCCGGTGTCGGGGTCGAAGCCGGTCTGGACCGAGCGGGTGAAGGCCTCGCCGCGGCTCTGCGCGTCGCGGACGCGCTGGTTGTAGCCCTCGATGTTGCGCACGCCCATGCGCGACATCTTGCGGTAGCGGTCCTCCATCTCGGCGACCGTCCACTTCAGCGCGACCACCGCCTTCTTCGGATCCGTCACCACCGGCGACAGCAGGTGCGGGATGCCGTCGTAGACCGACAGCTCCAGCATCTTGGGGTCGATCATGATCATCCGGCACTCTTTGGGCGACAGCCGGTAGAGCAGCGACAGGATCATCACGTTGATCGCCACCGACTTGCCCGAGCCGGTGGTGCCCGCGATCAGCAGGTGAGGCATCCGCGCCAGGTTCGCCACCATCGGGGCCCCGGCGATATCCTTGCCCAGCGCGATCAGCAGCTTCTCTTTTGCATCCCCGAAGGACTTGGCGGCGAACAGCTCGCGCAGCAGCACCTTCTCGCGCACCTCGTTGGGCAGCTCGATGCCGATGATCGAGCGGCCGGGCACGGTGGAGACGCGGGCGGCCAGCGCCGACATCGAGCGGGCGATGTCGTCCGCCAGCCCGATCACGCGGCTGGCCTTCAGGCCCGGCGCGGGTTCCAATTCGTACATCGTCACGACCGGGCCGGGGGAGACCTTCACGATCTCGCCGCGGATGCCGTAGTCGTCCAGCACCGCCTCGAGCATCCGGGCGTTCTCCTCCAGCGCCTCGGTCGAGTGCTGGGGGCGGGCGATCTCGCGCGGGTTCTGCAGCAAGGACAGCGGCGGGCAGGACCAGGCCTCGTCCTCGGAGAGGTCGTCGAACTCGAACTTCGGCTGCGCCTCGGCCTCGGCCCGGCGGCTGACGGGGACCTTCTTGACCGGCGGGGCGACCTCGGCCCGCGGCTGGGGGACGGGGACCGGGGCTGCGCGGGGCGCGGGCGCGGGGGCCGGCTCCCAGGTCTCCTCGTGGCCGGGATCGTCGTAGTCGGCGTCGTCGTAGAGCACCTCGTCGTCCGCCGGCGCCGGCTCGCGGCGGGAGACGGGGGCCGGCTCGATCCGCTTGCCGGCGGAGCGGATGCGGTCGAGCACGCTCGGCCCCCGCTCGTCCGGCGCATCGTCGTTCGCGCCGCCCAGCTTCGGCGTGCGGCGCCGGGAGGTGAGGGGCGGCTCGTCCTCGTCCTCCTCCTCTTCCTCGTCATACGATCCGGCCGGCTCGCGCCGCGCCGCGCCATAGGGCTCCGGCGGGGCCACCCGCGCGGATCGGGGCCGCGCCACGCGCCGCGCGGCGCCGCCGGCGACCAGGCCCAGCAGCCCCAGCGAGGTTCGCATCGCCCAGCCAAGGCCCGACAGCAGCCAGCGCACCAGCTCGGCCGCCTCGGCCGTGTCCATGCCCAGCGCCAGCCCGCCCAGGACCAGGGTCAGCGCCATCAGGCCGATGGACAGCATCGGCAGCGCGATCTCCAGCCCCCAGGGCATGTAGGCGACCAGCGTGCGGTCGGCGCCGTCGCCGATCAGCCCGCCCAGACCGTAGGGATGCGGCCAGGCCTCCGGCGGCACATGGGCCGAGAGGCAGGCCGCCGCGACCAGGATCGCGAAGGGCGCGATCAGCAGGCGCGACCAGGCCCGCCACTCGCCCTCATGGCTCACCAGCCGCCAGCCCCAGACGCCGGGCAGCAGCACCAGCGACCAGGCCGCCAGGCCCAGCGTGCGCATCAGCGGATCGGCCAGGTAAGCCCCCGGCAGCCCCAGCCAGTTCGACGGCGCCCCGTCGGAGGCGTTGAAGAAGCTGGGATCGTTGGGGTCGTAGCTGGCCAGCATCGCGGCCGCCACGACCGCGAGGATCGCCAGCGCGAGGCCTGCGCCTTCCATGAAGCGTCGGCCGATGGCCTCGGACCAGCTTTCCGGCAGGAAGGCGTCGCGGCCGCCGAAGTCGTCGTCGAGGTCGGAGCGGGAGAAGAACGCCATCTGTCTGCCTGTCATCCTGTCGTTGCAGCCGCGCGCCCGGGGCCTTGCGGCCGGCGCGCCGGCCCGTTCAGCCCAGCGCCTCGCGGATCAGGGTCAGACCCCGCTCGACGTCGTCCACCGATTCCACCAGCGCGGCCCGGATATAGGCCTCGCCCGGATCGCCGCCGCCCAGCCACTGAGGCGAGGGGCGCGAGAGATAGGCGCCGGGCAGCACCCTGACCCCCGTCTCCTTCCACAGGTGGAGGGCGGCGGCCTCGCCGGTCCCCCACTTCGCCGAGACGTCGATCCACAGGAAGAACCCGGCCTCGGGGGGCCGATAGCCCTCCATGTTCCCCAGGATCCGGTCCGCCAGGGCGAATTTCTCGTGGTAGAGCGCGCGGGAGGCGTCCACATGCGCCTCGTCCCGCCACACCTCGGCCGAGGCCATCTGGATCGGCCCCGGCAGCGGCGCGCCCGTATAGGCGCGAAGCTTGCGCATCGCCGCGATGGCCTTCGGACCGCCCGCGCAGAAGCCCGAGCGCAGGCCCGGCAGGTTCGAGCGCTTGGAGAGCGAATGGAACGCCAGCACCCGCTCGGGGTCGGCGCCCATCTCCTGGCTGGCCTGCAGGGCCGAGGGCGGGGGCGCGTCGCGCCAGATCTCGGAATAGCACTCGTCGGCGAAGACGAAGACGTCGTGCTTTTCGGCCAGCGCGATCAGCCCCTTCCACCGCTCCATCCCCGCCACCACGCCCTGCGGGTTGGCGGGCGAGCAGAGGTAGACCGCGGCGGTGCGCGCCAGCAGCTCCTCGGGCAGGTTCTCGAAATCTGGCAGAAAGCCGCTTTCCGGCGTGGCGGGCACGTAGATCGGCTCGGCCCCGGCCGCCAGCGCGGCGACGGCATAGCACTGGTAGAACGGGTTGGGGATCAGCACCGCCGGGCGCTGGCCGTTCTTCCTTTCGGGGACCAGCGCGAGGCAGGCCGCGAACAGGCCCTCTCGGGTGCCGTTCAGCGGGAAGACGTGGCGCTCGGGGTCCGAGCGATCCTCTGCGATCCCGAAGCGGCTCCGCAGCCAGTCCGCGATCGCCTCGCGCAGCTCGGGATAGCCTTCGTTGGCGGGGTATCGCCCGAACAGGTCGTGGTGACGCGCCAGCGCCTCGCCCAGGAAGGGGGGCAGCGGGTGGCGCGGTTCGCCCAGCGACATGGGAAGCAGGGGACCGCCGGCGGGGGTCCCCTCCAACAGGGCCCGGAGACGCGGAAACGCGTACTCCGGCAGGTCCGAGAATCGCTCGGGCTGCTGCATCTTGCCTGGCCTCATTCCGACGGGGCCATCATTTGGCGCGGCCCTCGTTCGGCGAAAAGATACCTTGCGCAGGGGGATGCGTCCAGTTTTGGATAGCGCGCCTGAACCCGGGGCGCCCGCCCGTGGCCCGGCGACCCCACCCGGCGCCCTGGCCGCCCCGACCCTGCCCGCCCCCGCAGGACAGGGCCTCGGCCCGCGGGCCTCCGGCGCGCCCGACCCGCCGCCTGCCCCTGCGGCGCCCTTGAAACCTCCGCCCAGCGACCGAAATGCCCCCCGAGCGCCCCCGCAACCGGAGACCTCGATGACCCACGCCGCCGACGCCGGCTCCGCCCCGCAGGGCCAGGAGTCCGGCCCGATCTCGACCGTCCTCGACCGCATCGAGGAGACCGCCCGGCAGGAGAAGCCCTCCGCCGGCGAGATCGTCGACGCGGTCGGGCAGCAATCCGCCGCCACGCTGCTGCTGGTTCCGGCGCTGGTGGTGGTCACCCCGCTCTCGGGCGTGCCGCTGCTGTCGTCGATCTGCGGCCTGAGCATCGCGCTGATCAGCCTGGCGGGGCTGCTGGGCCGCGGCGTCTGGCTCCCCGGCTTCCTCACCCGCCGCCGGGTGGAGGGCAAGCGCCTGTCCGAGGCGGTGCGCTGGCTGCGCCGCCCCGTCGGCTGGGTCGAGCGTCACACCCGCCGCCGCCTGCCGGCGCTGGTCAACCCGCCCTTCGACCGCCTGCTGATGGGCCTGTGCCTGCTCTGCGGCCTGGCGATGCCGGCGCTGGAGCTGGTGCCCTTCACCTCCTCGTTCCTCGGCGGCGCCGTGGCGCTGATGGCGATCTCGATCATCGTGCGCGACGGCCTGTTCGCCAGCCTCGCCTTCGCCGTGATCGCCACCGTGATCGCCACCCCCGTCGTCCTGCTCGCCGGCGGCGGCTGACCCCCCCGCCCAGCCACGAGCCCGACCGGGAGCGCCTGTTCTCCGGAGCCGTCCGTCGCGGATGCCGATCAGAGCGGCCCGCCCGGCCCC
>CAXGVP010000407.1:0-4397 GCA_964013055.1 uncultured Albimonas sp. | reverse complement strand
GGTGCTGCTGATCGGCCCGCCCGCCGCGCGCGCGCGCGCCCTCGCCCGCTGGCCCGCGCTCGCGCGCCTGCCCGTGCACGAGGGCGAGGTGCGCGCCCGCGAGATCGGCATCGACTGGCGGGGCGAGAGGGTGCTGGCCTTCGCCGGCATCGCGCGGCCCGAGAAGTTCTTCGCCACGTTGCGCGGCCTCGGCGCCGATCTGGTCGCCGCCCACGCCTTCCCCGACCACGCGCCATTCGAGCCGAAGGCGCTGCGCCGTCTCGAATCGGAGGCGGCGGCCCTGGGCGCGCGGATGGTCACCACCGAGAAGGACGCCGTGCGCCTGCCGCCCGCGTTCCGCGGCAAGGCGATGCCGCTGCCGGTGCACCTGGTGCTGGAGGAGGGCGGGGCGAGCCTGCGGGGCGCTCTCGAAGTCCTGTGTTCACAGGCGGTTGAAGCAACGCCTTGAATTTGTCGCAATTAGAACAGACCTGCGCCGCCTCCCGGCTCTCTCCTTCACGTGTCCCTCGGTCGTGACGCCTGTCCGCGCACGACAGAATTCCTGGGGCGCGTTCGCCTGACGATCCGTTCGCCCGGCGACGCGCCCCGCTTTTTTCTCAGCCCGCCGCCTCCGCCACCGCCCGGCCCGCCATCACCTTGACCAGGTGCGCGCGGTAGTCCGCCGGCGCCTGCACGTCGGCGAGCAGGCCCTCGGCCGAGACGCACAGGGGGGCGAGCGCGGCGGGCGAGAAATCGTCGGCCAGCAGCGCCTCGGCCTCGGTCCAGCGATAGACGCCCGAGGCCGAGGCCCCCGTCACCGCCACCCGCACCGCGCCCGCGAAGCGCGCCACGAACACGCCCGCCAGCGCAAAGCGCGAGGCGGGGTGGGGGAAGCGCAGGTAGGCGGCAGCCAGCGGCAGGGGCAGGCGGACCTCGGTCACGATCTCGCCGGCGCGCAGGTCGGTCTCGAACAGGCCGCGGAACCAGGCGTCGGCGGGGATCTCCCGCTCGCCCGCGGCGCCGCGCACGCGGATCGCGCCGCCCAGGGCCAGCACCGCGGCCGGCCAGCAGGCGGCGGGATCGTTGTTGGCCAGACTGCCGCCCAGCGTGCCCCGGTGGCGCACGGCCGGGTCGCCGATGCCGCCCGCGAGCCGCGCCAGCGCCGGCAGCGGGGCTTCGGCCGCGACCTGCGCATGGGTCGTGGCGCCGAGGATGCGGATCTCTCCGGCCTCGACGCGCAGGCCCACGAGTTCCGGCAGCGCGGCCAGCGCCACCACCCGCCGCGGCATCGCCAGCCGCTGGCGCAGCGCGGGGATCAGCGTCTGCCCGCCGCCCAGCGGCAGCGCGTCCTCGGATTGCAGGGCGGCCACCGCTTCGGCCAGCGAGGCGGGGCGCACGACGTCCAGCGAATACATCGGCAAGGGGTCCGACGGAAAACGACAGGGGCTCGGGGCCGGGGATCGCGCCCCGCCTCGGGGGCGACGGGAAACGACAGGGGCCCGAAACGGCGGCGGGCCCCCGCCTTCCGGAGGGGGCCCGCCCGTCACGCGCCTCGATCAGGCGGCGGCGTCGCGCATCGCGGCCCAGACCCGCGCGGGGCTGAGCGGCATGTCCACATGCGCCACCTTGTGCCCGCCGGCGTTCAGCGCATCGAGCACCGCGTTGACCAGCGCCGGCGGACTGCCGATGGCCCCCGCCTCGCCGCAGCCCTTCACGCCCAGCGGGTTGTGGGTGCAGGGCGTCTGGCAGGAGTGGTCGACGCCGATCATCGGGATGTCGGTCGCCCGCGGCATGGCGTAGTCCATGTAGGTGCCGGTCAGCAGCTGGCCGGTCTCGTCGTAGACGCAGTTCTCCATCAGCGCCTGGCCGATGCCCTGGGCGACGCCGCCCTGGACCTGGCCCTCGACGATCATCGGGTTGACCACGTTGCCGAAGTCGTCCGCGGCCCAGAAGCCCAGCACCTCGACCTTGCCGGTGTCGGGATCGACCTCGACCTCGCAGGCGTAGGCGCCGGCGGGGTAGGTGAAGTTGGAGGGGTCGTAGAAGGCCTGCTCCTCAAGCCCCGGCTCGAGTTCCTCGAGCGGGTAGTTGTGGGGGACGTAGGCGGCGAGCGCGACCTCGCCGAAGGCGACGGAGCGGTCGGTGCCCTTGACGGTGAACTGGCCGTTCTCGAAGGCGACGTCCTCGGCCGAGGCCTCCATCAGGTGGGCGGCGATCTTGCGGGCCTTCTCGATCACCTTGTTGGTGGCGTTGACGATGGCCGAGCCGCCGACCGAGAGGCTGCGCGAGCCGTAGGTGCCCATGCCCATCGAGCCCTTGGAAGTGTCGCCGTGGACGATCTCGATCTGGTCCTCGGGCAGGCCGAGCATGTCGGCGACCACCTGGGCGAAAGTCGTCTCGTGCCCCTGGCCGTGGCTGTGCGTGCCGGTCCAGACCACCACGCCGCCGGCGGCGTTCACCCGGACCTGGGCGCTCTCGAACAGGCCCGCCCGCGCGCCGAGCTGGCCGGCGAGGCGGGAGGGGGCGAGGCCGCAGGCCTCGATATAGCTGGCCACGCCGAAGCCGCGGAGCTTGCCCTTCGCGGCGCTCTCGGCCTTGCGGGCGGCGAAGCCGGCGCGGTTGGAGATCTCCTCCAGCTTGTCCATGGTCGCGGCGTAGTTGCCGGTGTCGTATTCGACGGCCACGGGGGTCGCGTAGGGGAAGGCGTCGGCGGGGATGAAGTTCTTGCGCCGCAGCTCCACCGGGTCGAGGCCCAGCTCGCGGGCCGCCTGGTCGATGACGCGCTCGAGCTGGTAGGTCGCCTCCGGCCGGCCGGCGCCGCGGTAGGCGTCGACGGGGACGGTGTTGGTGAACACCGCGCGCACGTTCACGGTGATCTTGGGCGTGAGGTAGTTCCCCGCCATCAGCGTCCCGTGCAGGTAGGTCGGGATCGAGGAGGCGAAGGTCGACAGATACGCGCCCATGTTGGCGAGCGTGTCCGTCCGCAGCGCCAGGAATTTTCCATCCGCATCCAGCGCCAGCTCGATCTTCGTCACGTGATCGCGGCCCTGGGCGTCCGAGATGAACGCCTCGGCCCGCTCGGAGGTCCACTTGACGGGGCGGTTGAGCTGCTTGGCGGCGACGGTGACCAGCGCCTCTTCGGCGTAGTGGTAGATCTTGGTCCCGAACCCGCCGCCGACGTCGGGGGCGACGACGCGCAGCTTGTGCTCGGGGATGCCGAGGACGAAGGCGCCCATCAGCAGCCGGATCACGTGGGGGTTCTGGGAGGTGGTGTAGAGCGTGTGCTGGCCCGAGTGCCGCTCGTACTCGCCGATCGCCGCGCGCGGCTCCATCGGGTTGGCGACGAGGCGGTTGTTGATCAGCTCCAGCGTGGTGACGTGGGCGGCGTTGGCGAAGGCCGCGTCGGTTTCCTCCTGCGGGGTGCCGAAGGTCCAGTCGTAGCACAGGTTGCCGGGCGCATCCTCGTGCACGTCGCCGGCGCCGTCCTTGAGCGCCTTGCGCATGTCGATGACGGCGGGGAGCTCGGCGAGGTCCATCTCGATCATCTCGGCGGCGTCGCGGGCCTGGGCGTAGGTCTCGGCGACGACGAGGGCCACGGGGTCGCCGACGTGGCGGACCTTGCCGTGGGCGAGGATCGGGTGCTTGGGCTCCTTCATCGGCGAGCCGTCGCGGGAATGGATCAGCCAGCCGCAGGGCAGGCCGCCGACCGCCTCGACGTCGGCGCCGGTGAGGACCAGCAGCACGCCGGGCGCGGCCTTGGCCGCAGAGGTGTCGAGGGCGTTGATGCGCGCGTGCGCGACGGGCGAGCGGAGGATCGCCGCATAGGCCTGGCCGGGCAGGTTGATGTCGTCGGTGTAGCGTCCCTCGCCGGTGAGGAAGCGCACGTCCTCCCGCCGCTTGGAACTGGCGCCGATGCCGAAATCCTTGGGCATGTGGGTCTCCCTGGCTGCGCCGTCGGTCGCGGGCCGTGCTCCCTGCCGCGCCGTCGGTCTGGATAGGCTTGGGTCGAGGCCGGCGGCGCCGGTCTCCGGGCGGGATCAGCGGGGCATGCGGGCGCCGCGCGCGGGCCTTGCGGCCGCACGGGATCGCGGATTGCGCCTGTTCACGCCTGGCATCGCCCGATCCTCCCGTCTGGTTGTGGTTGTCCCGCGCGGTCCGGGCGGGGCCCGAGCGAGTCCGGGGATCGTAGACGCCCGGCGCGGCCGGTCAATGCCTTTCCCCGGCGCCGGCGCCCGGGCCCGCGGGCGGAGGCGCCGCGTCGGGCGGCGCGCCGGGGGCGAGGGCGCACCCGCGGCGCGGGGCGGGCGACGGCGCTTGTGGCGACGGGCGCCCGGGGCGGGCGTGGGGGGAGACGGCGAGGCTGGCTCGGCGTCGGGGGCGGGACGCGCCGCGTCGGGCGTTGCGCGGGGGGCGAGGGG
>CAXGVP010000406.1:0-4398 GCA_964013055.1 uncultured Albimonas sp. | reverse complement strand
CCGCGCTCCGGCGCGCTAGGGAGGCGAGGATGGGCCCGCCGGCGCCCGCCTCGGCCAGCGGCCGGCTGATGCGGCTGGCGCTGGCGCATGCGGTCCAGGCCGAGGCGCTGGGCGGCGAGCCCGCCCGGCTCGCCAACGCCTGGCGGCGGATCGAGACCGCGCGAGCGACCGGCGCCTCGGCCGAGGCGGCGCTGCAGGCGGCGGGACGCGGAGCGCCGCCGGCCGCCGCGCCCGCCGGCGCCCGGCTGATCAAGGTCTGGCGCGGCGAGACCCATGAGGTGGCGGTGATCGCGGACGGCGTGGAATGGAAGGGGCGGCGCTACGCCTCCCTCTCCGCGGTGGCCCGCGCCATCACCGGCACGCGGCGCAATGGGCCCGCCTTCTTCGGCCTTCGAGAGGAGGGCGGCCGATGAGCCTGAAGCGCTGCGCCATCTACACCCGGAAATCGTCGGAGGAGGGGCTGGACCAGGACTTCAACTCGCTGGAGGCGCAGCGGGAGGCCTGCGCCGCCTGTGTGCTCAGCCAGCGGCACGAGGGCTGGCGCGAGGTGCCGGAACGCTACGACGATGGCGGCATCTCAGGCGGGACCATGAACCGGCCGGGGCTCCAGCGCCTGCTCGACGATGTCCGCGCCGAGCGGATCGATACCGTCGTGGTCTACAAGGTGGACCGGCTGACGCGGGCGCTGTCGGACTTCGCGAAGATCGTGGAGATCTTCGACGCGGCGGGCGTGTCCTTCGTCTCGGTGACGCAGGCCTTCAACACCACCAGCTCGATGGGGCGATTGACGCTGAACGTTCTGCTGTCCTTCGCGCAGTTCGAGCGGGAGGTCACGGCGGAACGGATCCGGGACAAGATCGCGGCCTCGAAGCGCAAGGGCATGTGGATGGGCGGTCTGCCGCCGCTGGGCTACGACGTGAAGGACCGGGCGCTGGTGGTCAACGAGATCGAGGCGGAGACGGTGCGGAGGATCTTCCGACGGTATCTCGATCTCGGCTGCGTTCGGGCGCTGAGGGCCGATTTGGACGGAACCGGCGTGGTCAGCAAACGGAGGGCGAACGGCTCGGGCGGCAAGCCGATCTCGCGCGGGGCGCTCTACGAACTCCTGCGCAACCCGGTCTACATCGGCGAGACGAGGCACAAGGGCGAGCGGCATCCGGGGTTGCACGAGGCGATCCTGGACCGCGCGACCTGGGACGCGGTGCAGCGGGCGCTCGACGACAACGGTGGCGGCAGGCGATCCGGAGCCCCGCGCAGCTCGGCGCGGCCGTTCGACGGGCTGCTGCTCGATGCGCAGGGGCGCGCGATGAAGGCGACGCATGCGTCGCGGTCGGTGAAGGCAGGGCAGGGCGTCGTGCGCAAGCGCTACTGGTACTACGCCTCGCGGCCGGATGGCGACGCGCCGGCGATGCGGATGCCGGCCGTGGCGCTGGAGGACTTCGTCTTGCGCACCCTCAAGGTCCATCTCGGCGACGCGGATCGTCTTGCCGCGGATCTGCATCAGGCTGGCGTGCCGCCGGCGGCGATCATAGACGCGCTGAATCGTGCCGCTGTCCTCGCCTCCGACGCGGATGACCGCATCGTGCCGCTGCTCGATCTGGTCGAGCGGATCGAGCTGGGCCGCAAGACACTGGCGATCATGATCCGGCCCGCCGCCCTCGCCGGGGATCCAGATCGCGATGCGCCAGGCGAATCGATTCGCATCGAGGCGCCCCTCCGCACTCGCCAGGCTGGCCGGGCGAAGCCCATCGTGATCGGGCTCGATCGCCGGGAGCGGACGCCGGATGTGGAGCTGATCGCGATGGTCGCCGATGCGCGACGTTGGGCGGGCGAGCTGCTCTCGGGCGCGACCGCATCGGTCGGGGAGATCGAACGGTGGGAAGGCGGGCGGAAGGGATCGGTCAGCCGCATCCTCCCGCTGGCATTCCTGGCGCCGGACATCGCCCAGGCGATCCTTGCGGGTGATCAGCCGAACATATTGACCGTCGGCCAACTGCGCCGGCTTCCCGAGTTGCCGTTGGATTGGACCGAGCAGCGCCGCGTCCTCGGCTTCGAGCCTCGCCGGATCTGACTTGCCGCGCGGCACGCCCCTCGCCTCAAGACCTCACCTGAAACTCGGCCGCAGAGCAGACGCCCCTTCGCGGGGCGTTTCAGCTCCGATTCCGGTGCTCTCGCGAGGTTCTGTCGCGCCGACGGGAGGCTAACCTACGGAAATGCCTAATACTTCCGAAGCGACGCAGGATCAGCGGTTTTGAGAAGGGCTGCGTGGTGGAGGGGGCTGGATTCGAACCAGCGTAGGGTTTCCCCGACGGATTTACAGTCCGTTGCATTTGACCGCTCTGCCACCCCTCCACAGGGCGCGACGCGGGGTGTAAGGGGCTCCGTGCGGGAGGTCAAGCGGTCCCCGCGCCTTTTTCCGCGAAGGAGCAACGTCATGGCCGAGGACGGCGATCGCAGCAAACCCAGGGCCAGGACGAGCGACCGGGGCGAGGGCCGCGGCCCGCGCCCGGCGACGGGATCGAGGCCGGCCGGGAAGGGCGGGCCGAAGGGGCCTGCGCGCAGCCATCCGGGCGCGTCCAGGCCCGCGCCGTGGCGGCAGGGACCCGGCGGCGACGGAGCGCTGTGGCTGTTCGGGCTGCATGCGGTGCGCGACGCGCTCGCCAACCCGAAGCGCAAGAAGATGCGGCTGATCCTGACCCCCAACGCCGCGGTGAGGCTGGGCGAGGACGTGATCGAGGCCGCCGGCCTCGCGCCCGAATCCGCCGACCCCCGGCGCTTCCACGCCCCCCTCGACCCCCAGTCCGTCCACCAGGGCGCGGCGCTGGAGGTGATGCCGCTGGACTGGGGCTCGCTCGAGGAGGTCTGCGCGCCGCGGGGCGAGCGCGACGTGGTGGTGCTGCTCGACCGCGTCACCGATCCCCACAACGTCGGCGCCGTGCTGCGCTCGGCCGAGGTCTTCGGCGCCCGCGCCGTCGTCGCCCCCGCCCGCCATGCCGCCCCCGAGACGGGGGCGCTCGCCAAGACCGCCTCGGGCGCGCTGGAGCGCCAGCCCTACCTGCGGGTGAAGAACCTCTCCTCGGCGATGGAGACGCTGCGCGGGATGGGCTACGCGCTGCTCGGCCTCGACGGCGAGGGGGAGACCACGATCGACGCGGCGCTGGCCGCCCGCCCCGGCCCGACGGCGCTGGCGCTGGGGGCCGAGGGGCCGGGCCTGCGCCCCAAGACCCGCGAGACCTGCGACGCGCTGGTGCGCATCGACTCGGCGGCGGACTTCGCCTCGCTCAACGTCTCCAACGCGGCGGCGGTGTCGCTCTACGCCGCCACCCGGCCGCGTTGATCCGGTTCGGGCCGATCCGCGTCAGGGCGTGGCCGGCGCGCGACGGGGGCGCTGAAACATACCGCAAACTTTCGCGAGGGGGTTTCCAAGGTCCGGTCGCGACTCCATATACTTGATCTGAGGCGATGACGACGGGTCCGCCCCCGTCATCCCCTCACTGTCCCTCGTTCCGACTTCAGCGCCCGCCTTGTGCGGGCGCTTTTTTCATGGCCCCGCCGCGGGCCGCTTTCCCCCGCGCCGCCCGCGGCTTATGGTGCGCTCATGACCCAGCCCGACCCCCTGGCCGACGCCCCCTTCGACCCCGCCTCCAACCCCGGCCCCGACGGGCTGCGCCGGATCCTGCGCGGGGTGAAGACGGTGGCGATGGTGGGGGTCTCGACCAACCCGGTCCGGCCCTCGAACTACGTCGGGCGCTATCTCGCGCTGAAGGGCTACCGGGTGATCCCGGTCAATCCCGTCGCCGCCGGGCAGCGGCTGTGGGGGCAGGAGGTGCGCGCCTCGCTGGCCGACATCCCCGCCGACCTGGGGCCGATCGACATGGTCGACGTGTTCCGCCGCTCGGACCAGGCGGGCGAGGTGGTGGACGAGGCGCTGGCCACGCTGCTGGATCGCGGCCTGAAGGTGATCTGGCTGCAGATCGGCGTGGTGAACGAGCCCGCCGCCGCCCGCGCCCGGGCCAGGGGCGTCGAGGTGGTGCAGAACCTGTGCCCGAAGATGGAGTACCAGCGCCTGTTCGGCGAGCTGCGCATGGGCGGGATCAACACCGGCGTGATCTCCTCGAAACTCATCTGATCCGGCGCTTTTCGCGGCCTTCGGGGCCGGGCGCTTAAGGCGATGTTCGCTTCTCCCCCCGCTACTGGCCGGGGTTGGGTGGAGAGCGGCATGGACTCGATTCGCAGGTTTCTGTTTGGCGCGCGCGGGGCCGACCGGGCGCAGGCCGGGCCCTCGCCCGAGAGCGGCGCCATGCGCGCCGAGGCGCGCGAGCGCGCCGCCCCCCAGCGCGATCTCCAGCCCTTCGAGGGCGACGACGACCAGACCGCGGCCGGCGCCGCCTCGGGGCT
>CAXGVP010000405.1:0-4402 GCA_964013055.1 uncultured Albimonas sp. | reverse complement strand
GCCCAGCCGGTGATCGAGGAAGGCGGCGAGATCCTGGAGTTCATCGGCGACGCCGTGCTCGCGATCTTCCCGATCCGCGGCGACACCGGCGGCCCCGAGGCCGTGCGCGCCGCCGTGCGCGCGATGGAGCGGGCGCTGGACCTGCGCGAGGCCTGGATCGACGCCGCCCCCCGCGACGCGCGCGAGCGGATGAACTTCTCCATCGCGATGAGCATGGGCGAGGTGATGTTCGGCAACATCGGCGTGCCGACGCGCCTGACCTTCTCGGCGATCGGCACGGCGGTGAACAAGGTCGCGCGGCTCGACGAGATGTCCAAGGAGCTGGGCCGCATGGTGCTGGTCACCCGCCAGGTGGCGCAGGTCGAGCCGGACCGCTGGGTCTCGGTCGGCCCGCAGCGTCTGCGCGACTTCGACCACCCGATCGAGCTCTTCACCCGCGCCTGCGCCCGCGACGCCTTCCTGCCGATCACCGCGGCGGCGAGCTGAGGGGGGGGCCGGGCGATGCGGATCCTTCGTCCCTGGGTCGCCGATCGCGCCGGCCGCATCGTCCTGCCGCTGGTCATGGCGCTCGCCGTCGTCCTGCCCGGCGGGCTGCTGCTGACCGAGCTCGCCTGGGACCTCCTCGTCGCCGGCCCGCCCGATGATCACGCCTCGGGCGCGGGCCTCGGCGTGATCCTGCTGATGGGCGTTGCCTTTCTGGTCGCCGCGGCGCTGGGCCTGGTCGGCGGCGCGCTGCTCGCCTGGCGGGGAGGCGAGCGGACCCGGATGCGGGCGCTGGTCCTGGCGCTGGCGGCCCTGGCGCTGCAGGTCGCGATTCTGCTCTGGCTGCTGCTCTCGGGTCCGTGAGAGCGGCCCCCGGGGCTGGCGCGAGTTCAGGCGCCCGCCGCGCCGCCGCCTGTCCCCGAGGCTGCTGACGCGACCGCCCCTGCCCGCAAACCGGGCGCCTTTCGCGCCCAGTCTCCCGATGCGTCGAACAAGGCCCGGACAGGCGACGCAGCGTTTCCGCTGCAGCGCAAAAAAGCCGTCGCAAAAGGCTTACAAAACCTTTGCACACCCCCTATTTCAGCGCTCCCGGTTTCCTCCCGACCGGGCGTTTCAGAGCAACCGATCGAGGTTTTCCATGCGCGCCTTCCTGGCCGCGCCCGTTCTCTATGCGATCTTCGGCCTTGTGGCCCTTTACGCAGCGAACGCGGCGCCTTTCCTGGCTCCCTGAGCCTCTCCTGCCCCCGGCTGCGGCGGCGGCGCTGTTGACGCGCCCGCCGCCTCGGCCCCTGATTGCGGTTCCGGCCCCGACGCGCGTTCTCGGGTCCCCAAGCCCCTCGCCGTCGCAGCGGAGCCGCCCATGACCCTCCTGATCCTCGGCCAGACCCTCGCCTTCGAGGCGGACCCGTTCGCGGTCCCGCCCCAGGAGAGCGCGCGCCATTCCTCGCGGGGCGGCGTGCTGGTCGAGGACGGGATCGTCGCGGCGCTGGGCGAGGCCGACGAGCTGCGCGCCGCCCACCCGCAGGCCCGCGTGGTCGACATGGGCGCGGCCCTGATCTCCTGCGGCTTCGTCGACTGCCACGCCCACTATCCCCAGACCGGGATGATCGCCTCCTGGGGCCGGCGGCTGATCGACTGGCTGAACGGCTACACGTTTCCCGAAGAACTGCGCTTCGGCGACCCGGCCTATGCCCGCCGGCAGGCCGAGCTCTACCTCGACCTGAGCCTTTCCAACGGCACCACCACCCCCTGCGCCTTCGCCACCGTCCATCCCGAGAGCGCGGACGCGATCTTCGCCGCCGCCGAGGCCCGCGGCCTGCGGCTCGCCGCCGGCAAGGTGATGATGGACCGCAACGCCCCCGAAGGGCTGCGCGACACGCCCCGGTCGGGCTATGACGACTCGAAGGCCCTGATCGCGCGCTGGCACGGCCGCGGCCGCCTGACCTACGCCGTCACCCCCCGCTTCGCCCCCACCTCGAGCCCCGAGCAGCTGGAGGCCGCCGGCGCCCTCTGGGCCGAGCACCCGACCTGCCTGATGCAGACCCACCTGAGCGAGCAGCCCGAGGAGATCGCCTGGGTGCGCGAGCTATTCCCCGACGACGCCGACTATTTCGCCGTCTACGAGCGCTTCGGCCTCGCCGGGCCGGGCGCGATGATGGGCCACGCGATCCACCTCACCGATCGGGAGCGGGCGGCGATCCTCGCCACCGGCTCGGGCGTCGCGCATTGCCCGACGTCGAACACCTTCATCGGCTCGGGGCTCTGCGACGTCGCCGGGCTGAAGGCCGCGGGCGTGCCGGTCGGATTGGCGACCGACGTCGGCGGCGGCTCCAGTTTCTCGATGCTGACCACGATGCGCGCGGCCTACGAGGTCGCCCAGCTGCGCGGCGTCCCCCTGCACCCGGCGCAGCTGTTCTGGCTGGGCACGACGGGCTCGGCGCAGGTGATGCGCCTCGCCGACAAGGTGGGCGCCCTGGCGGTGGGGATGGAGGCGGATCTCGTCGCCCTCGACCTTGCCGCGACCCCGGTGCTGGCGCAGCGCACCGAACGGGCGCGCGACGTGTGGGAGGCGCTTTTCGCCCTGATCATGCTGGGCGACGACCGCGCCGTGCGCCAGGTCTGGGCCGCGGGCCGGGAGGTGCGCCCGTGAAGATCGCCGCCAACCTCGGCCACCTGTGGAAGGACCTGCCGCTCGACCAGGCCATCCGCGCCGCCGCCGCCGCCGGCTTCGAGGCGGTCGAGACGCAATACCCCTACAAGCACGACCGCGCCGCCGCCGTGCAGGCGCTGGCCGACACCGGCATCCCGATGCTCGGCGTCAACGTCCCCCCCTCCGCAGCCGGCGAGCCCGGCATGGCCGCCGTCCCCGGCCGCGAGGCCGAGGCGCGCGAGGGCATCGAGCAGGCCATCGACTGGGCGCAGGCGCTGGGCGCGCGCCACATCCACGTGATGTCCGGCCGCGCCTCGGGCGAGGCCGCGGGCGCGACCTTCCGCGAAACCCTGCGCTGGGCCTGCGCCCGCGCGGCGGAAGCGGATCTGACGCTGGTGCTGGAGCCGCTGAACGACCGCGACCAGCCTGGCTATTTCCTGTCGACCCTCGCCCAGGCCGCCGCGATCATCAAGGCCGTCGGGCGCCCCGAGCTGGGCCTGATGTTCGACCTCTACCATGTGCAGGTGCAGGAGGGGGACGTGCTGCGCCGCTTCGAGCGTCACCTGCCGATCATCCGCCACGTCCAGTTCGCCGGCGCCCCCCGCCGCAGCCCCCCCGACACCGGGGAACTGGCGCTGGAGCGGGTGCTTCCGATGCTCCGCGACCTGGGCTGGAAGGGCTGGATGGCCGCCGAATACGGCTCCCCCGGCCCGACGGACGATTTCCTGGAGTGGCTTCCCCTCTACAAATCCCTTTGACCCGCGGCCGTCCTCCCGACGCGGGAGGCGAAGGGCGTGGTCTACAGGCGCCCTGCGGGCAGGCTTGGCTGCGTCGCATCGGGGGCCGAGGGGGGCCGGGAACGGCTGGCGTCGAGCCTCCGGCGGGCTCCTGACTCACCAAAGAACAAGCCCGCGCCTGTCCTCCGGAGCCGTCCATCGCGTCTGATGCCTGAGCGAGTGTAAGGCGCAGGTAATGGTGGCAGTGGGGGCGTATTTCCGAGATTAGGCGAGCACAGGCCGGAACAGCCGAGAACCGTTGAGCACCAAAGCGTTAGAGGGCGCGAGGCGAGCGGCGGCGGTGGGGCATGCGTCAGGCAGCGCGCAAGGAAATAGTGGCAGCGACGCGCACCGGGGCGCGAGGGCGGCCGAGAAAAGCCAATTAAGTCAATAGAGGCGCTCCGAAAGGTGGGAACCGGATCGTCGGCGCGCCGGATTCTTCCCACCTCGGCGAAGCACCGGAAATCATTGGGGAACCGCCAGCGAGGCCTTTGCAGGCCGCGCTGCAAGGTGGGAACTCGCGGGAGCGCCCGGAAGCCCTCCGGAACGGGCCTTGAACCGGGCGTTCAGACGGCGTTCGAGATTAGCAGCTCGGCCCTCGGCGCGGCCTTGGCGGCGGCCTGGCGGCTGATGCCGTAGGTGGTCTCGACGGGCTGCAGATCGAAGGCCGCGAACAGCTCGCGGATCTCGGGGACGTCGTTGATCGAGAGCAGGAAGCGGCCCTGGAGGCCGGCGAGCTGGTCGGCCAGGCGGGCGAAGGCGTCGGGGGCGAAGAGCGCGCGGCCGTAGTCGTCCTCGCAGCCCCAGTAGGGCGGATCGAGATAGAACAGCGTGGCCGGCGCATCGTAGCGGCGGATGAAGTCGCCGAAGTCCAGGCACTCGATGATCACGCCGGCGAGGCGGGCGTGCAGGTCCTCCAGCATCGGCTCCAGAGTGGCCAGGTTGAAGCGGCCGGGGCGGTCGCGGGAGACGCCGAAGGTCTGCCCCTCGACCT
>CAXGVP010000404.1:0-4405 GCA_964013055.1 uncultured Albimonas sp. | reverse complement strand
GTCTCCCGACGCCCCCGACCCGCGCGGGGCGCGCATGCGATCCGCGCGCGCGCGCCACGCCGCCGCTTCCCGTCCGACGCGCGCCCCCTTCGCGGGGGCTTCGGCCGCGCGGGGACCGGCCCCCGAAGATTGCAGGAGGAGACCTGTGTTGCCCCCCATCGTTTCGTTGAGACATTCCGCCCTGACGTTCGCCGGCGCGCTGGCGCTGGCGCTGCCGCTCGCCGGCCCCGCGGCGGCCGAATACGACCTGCCCTCGACCGTGGCGCTGACCGCCTATGACACCGGCTCGACCGGGTTCAACCAGATGATCGCCATCGGCGGCGCCTTCAAGGAACAGGCCGGCGTCAGCCTGCGGGTGCTGCCCGGCAAGAACGACATCGCCCGCGCCGCGCCCCTGCGCCAGGGGCGGGTGCCGTTCTCGGCCTTCGGGGTCGGGCACTACATGATGCAGGAAGGCGTCTTCGACTTCGCGGGCGAGGACTGGGGTCCGCAGCCGGTGCGCATGCTGATGACCAACTTCGCCGGCAAGCTGGGCCAGGCGATCGCGGTGACGAAGTCCTCGGGGATCGAGACCTACGAGGACCTGCGCGGCAAGCGGGTGGCCTACATCAAGGGCTCGCCGGCGCTGAACGTGAACACCGAGAGCTACCTCGCCTACGCCGACCTGACCTGGGACGACGTCGAGAAGGTGGAATTCGGCGGCTATGCCGACAGCCTCACGGGCATGATCAACGGCACCACCGACGCAGCCTTCGCCTCGATGACCGCCGGGGGCGCCTACCAGATCGAGTCCTCCCCCGAGGGGCTGCACTGGCCCGCCGTCGATCCCGCCAACGCCGAGGGCGTGGCGCGGATGAAGGAAGTGGCGCCCTACATGCGCACCATGACCGCGACCGAGGGCGCGGTGGCCGAGACCACCGAGGGCGGCATCCCCACCGCGGGCTACCCCTACCCGGCGATGATCGCCATGGCCGACGCCGACGCCGACCTCGTCTACAACTTCACCAAGGCGATGTACGAGACCTTCCCCGCCTACCAGGGCAAGGCCCCGGGCATCGACGGCTGGGCGCTCGAGCAGCAGTCGCTGGAGTGGGTGGTCCCCTACCACGAGGGCGCGATCCGCTATTACGAGGAAGTCGGCGCCTGGACCGAGGCCGCCCAGGCCAACAACGAGCGGATGATCGAGCGCCAGCAGGTGCTGATGGACGCCTGGGCCGAGCTGAAGGCGCAGGCCCCCGCCGACTGGGACGCCGCCTGGAGCGAGGCGCGCCGCAAGGCCCTGAAGGACGCGGGCTTCAAGCTCGTCTTCTGACCCCGAGGGCGCGGCGCGGGCCGGTCCCGCGCCGCGCCGACCGACGACGCACGCAACTCCCCCTCCGCGCCCGGTCCGGGCGCCTTCCGACGCGGCCCCGCAGGGGCGCGAACCTGGACGGAGACACATGGACGAGGCCGACCGCCGCGAGCTCGAAGGAGCCGCCCCCTCCCCCCTGCCCCCGCTCGCCCGAGCGGTGGTGATCGCCGGCACCGTGGCCTCGGTCGCGCTCGCCGCGCACCAGCTGTTCAACTGGCAGCTGTTCGGCGTGGTGCTGATCGAGGGACGATACCTCTACATCCTCGGCGCGATCTTCCTGGCGATGACCTTCCTGGTGTTCCCGATCTCGCGCGAGAAGGGGCCGGGCCTGCTCGACTGGATCCCCACCGTGCTGGCCGCGGCGGCGGGCGGCTATTTCGCCTGGACCGCCGACCAGAGCCTGGAGCAGGGCTGGGAATACGCCGCCCCCGAGGAGGCGGCCTGGATCTCGGTCGTGCTCTACCTGCTGATCCTCGAGGCGACGCGGCGCGCAGGCGGGCTGGTGCTGTTCCTGATCGTGGGGGCGTTCTCGCTCTATCCCACGGTGGCCGACATCATGCCGGACCCGCTGTCGGGCTTCGCCTCGCCGTTCATGGCGCTGGCGCCCTATCACATGATCTCGTCCGAGAGCTCGTTCGGCATTCCGATGAAGGCCTTCGGCAGCCTGGTGATCGGCTTCATCGTGTTCGGCGCCGTGCTCCAGCAGACCGGCGGGGGTCGGTTCTTCAACGACCTGGCGCTGGCGCTGGTCGGGGGCTTCCGCGGCGGCGCGGCCAAGGTCGCGATCTTCGCCTCGGGCTTCATGGGCTCGATGTCGGGCTCGGTGATCTCCAACGTGCTGACCACGGGGGCGGTGTCGATCCCGGCGATGAAGCGCACCGGCTTCTCGGCCCGCTATGCGGCCGCGACCGAGGCCTGCGCCTCCACCGGCGGCGTGCTGATGCCGCCCGTCATGGGGGCCACGGCCTTCGTCATGGCCTCGTTCCTGTCGCGGCCCTACGTGGACATCGCGCTGGCCGCGGCGATCCCGTCGCTGCTGTTCTACTTCGGCCTGTTCATGCAGATCGACGCCTATGCCGCGCGCCGGGGCCTGAAGGGGCTGGCGCCGGGCGAGGCGCCCACGCTCCGCGCCACCTTCGCCGAGGGCTGGCCCTTCATCGCCGTCTTCGCGGTGCTGATCTTCTTCATGGTCGCCCTGCGGCAGGAGACGCTGGCCCCCTTCTACGCCATCGCCCTGCTGCTGGTGATCAACCAGCTCCTGAAGCGCCAGCGCTTCACGATCAAAAGCTTCGGCGACCTGATCGTGGGTATCGGCCGGGCGCTGGCCGAGCTGACGGCGGTGCTGCTGGGCGTGGGCCTGATCGTGGGCGCGTTCTCGGCCACCGGGCTCGCCGGCACGCTGGTCAACGAGCTGGTGTTCATGGCCGGCGACTCGACGCTCGCCCTGCTGGCGATGGGCGCGATCACCGCCTTCATCTTCGGCATGGGGATGACGGTCACGGCCTGCTACATCTTCCTCGCCGTGGTGCTGGCGCCGGCGCTGACCCAGGCGGGGCTGAACGAGCTCGCCGTCCACCTGTTCATCCTCTACTGGGGCATGGTCTCCTACATCACGCCGCCGGTGGCGCTGGGCGCCTTCGCGGCCGCCACCATGGCCGGCGCGGGGCCGATGCGCACGGGGTTCGAGGCGATGAAGCTCGGCGGGGTCATCTACCTCGCGCCGTTCTTCTTCGTGCTGAACCCCGCCCTGGTCGGCGAGGCGCCGGCCTGGGAGGTGTGCCTGACCCTGACCACGGCGCTGACCGGGGTGATCTTCATCGCCTCGGCGCTGCAGGGGCATGTCAGCCTGCTGGGCGACCTCGGCTCGGACCTCAAGGGGATGGCGCTGCGCTTCATGCTGTTCTTCGCGGGGCTGGCGCTGGCCATGCCCGGCGACGGGGAGCTGGGGCTCGACCGCTGGGCGCTGAACGGGATCGGCATCGCGCTGGCGATCCTGCCGCTGATCGTGGCCCGGGCCACCGGCAGCCGGGCCAGTCCCCGCCCCGCCTGAGCCGACGCGGCGCGCCCCCGACGCCCCCTGACCCCCGCGCCGCCCCCGGCGCGGGGGTTTTCCTTTGCCGCGCGCGCGAACTGCGACCGCGCGGACGCATGGCTAAGGTCGCCGCCGCTCCCTAGATCGGAGGCGCCCGCCCCCCTGCGTCCGCCCCGGAGACCGCCATGTCCGCCGCCCCCGCCCCCTTGCGCGACCGCCTGCACGCGATCGTCGAGGCCCCCGCCTTCGAGCGGACCATCGTCGCCCTGATCGTGATCAACGCCCTGATCCTGGGGCTGGAGACCTCGCCCGCCGCGATGGCCGCGGTGGGGCCGGCGCTGATCGCCATCGACAAGGCGATCCTGGGGGTCTTCGTGGTCGAGCTGGCGCTGCGCTTCTACGTCCTCCGGCTGGCCTTCTTCCGCGATCCCTGGCGGATCTTCGACCTGGTGGTGGTGGGGCTGGCGCTGATCCCGGCCTCGGGGCCGCTGTCGATCCTGCGCGCCTTCCGCATCCTGCGGGTGCTGCGGCTGGTCTCGGCGGTGCCCTCGATGCGCCGGGTGGTCACCGGGCTCCTGCGCGCAATCCCGGGCATGGGCTCGGTCGTGCTGCTGATGAGCCTGATCTTCTACGTCTTCGCGGTGATGGCCACCAAGCTCTTCGGCGCCGCCTTCCCCGAGTGGTTCCGCACCATGGGCGAGAGCGCCTACACCCTGTTCCAGGTGATGACGCTCGAGAGCTGGTCGATGGGCATCGTGCGCCCGGTGATGGAGGCGTTCCCCTACGCCTGGGCGTTCTTCGTGCCCTTCATCCTGATCACCTCCTTCGCGGTCCTGAACCTCTTCGTGGGCATCATGGTCGACGCCATGCAGACCCACCACGAGGCCGAGGACGAGGCGGCGGCCGACGCGGCCTCGCCCCATCCCCACGGCGCCGCGGCCGAGACGCTGGCCGAACTGCGCGCTCTGCGCGCCGAGATCGCCGAGATGCGCCAGGAGCTGCGCGCCATCCAGACCGGGGGC
>CAXGVP010000403.1:0-4424 GCA_964013055.1 uncultured Albimonas sp. | reverse complement strand
CGCCTCGCCGCCGATCCGCGGTTCGAGGTGGTGCTGGCGGTGTCGCCGGACGCCGAGGGGCTGGGCAGCCGCGTCTGGCCCGCCGCGCTCCCCCGCCTGGCGCAGGGGCGCGGCGACCTGGGCGCGCGCATGGCGAGGGCGCTGCGCGGTCCCGGCGCCGGCCCCAGGCGCGGCCTCGGGCTCGGCCTCGGGCGCGGCAGCGGGCTCGGTCTCGGGCTCGGGCGGGGGGGCGAGCGTGGGCTCGGGCGCTGGCGAGGCCCGGTGGTTCTGATCGGCTCGGACATCCCCGGTGCGACGCCGGGCGCGATCGCGCGGGCGTTCCGGGCGCTGGGCGGCGCGCAGGCGGTGTTCGGCCCGGCGACGGACGGCGGCTTCTGGCTGGTCGGCGTGCGCAACGGCGCGGCCGTGCCGGCGCGCCTGTTCGAGCGCGTGCGCTGGTCCGGCCCCCACGCGCTGGCCGACAGCCTCGCCACCCTGGGCGGGCGCCGGGCGGCGCTGGCCGACACGCTCTCGGACGTGGACGAGGCCGCGGACCTGCCGGGCGCGCGCCCCCGCTGACCGCCGAGGGCGCGCGGGCCGCCGGCCGCACGAGGCCCCGGGTCAAGCCCGGGGCGCCCCTTGGGGCCGACGGTGTCGCCGACCTCGCCGCCCTGTGCGGGTTGCAGGCCCGGGGGGAAGGCGAGCCGGGGGAAAAGGAACGATGACCGGGTGATCCGGGCGGCAGGCCGCACGAGGCCCCGGGTCAGGCCCGGGGCGCCCTTGGGGCGAGCGGCGCGGCCTGCTTCGGCGCCAGGCGCGGGATGCAGGCCGGGGGGAGCCGCGCCGGGGGACCGGGGGGGGTGGCAGGGTGACGCGGGCGGCGGGCGGAGCGAGGTCCCGGGACGAGCCCGCGGCGCGGCCATGGAGGGCGGTTCAGCGCATCTCGAAAAGCTCCTGGTGGAAGCGGGTCTCGGTGGGGAAGCCCTGGGCGGCGAAGTCGGCCTCGAGGGCGGCGCCGAAGCGGGGCGGGCCGCAGAACCAGATGCCGGCCTCGGGCCACTCGGGCACGGCCTCGCGGATCCGCGCGCCGGTCAGCAGGCCGTCGCGGGCCTCGACCAGGAGGTGCAGGAGGATGCCGGCCTCGGCGGCGTCCACGGCCAGCAGGGCGAGCGCGCCCTCGTCCACGTCGCGGGTGCAGTGGAACAGGTCGACGGGGCGAAGGTCGCCGGGCGCGAGGGCGGCGAGCTCCTTCATCCGGGCGATGAACGGGGTGACGCCGACGCCCGCGCCGACCCAGATCTGCCGCGCGGGCCCGCCGTCGAAGACGAAGCGGCCGTAGGGCCCCTCGACCGTCACCGGCTGGCCCAGGCGCAGGCGCCGCTCCAGCCCGGTGGTGTGACGGCCAAGCTCCTTGGCGATGAACACGATCTCCCGCGTGGCCGGATCCCAGGCGGAGGCGATGGTGTAGGGGTGCGCGCCCTCCAGCCGGCTGGAGGTGAGGAAGGCGAACTGGCCGGCGCGGTGGCCGGACCAGCCGGGCGCGAGGCGCACCCGCGCCTCCAGCGCCCGCACGCCGGGGTGGAAGCGCTTTGCGACCAGCGTGCCGGGGATGCGGCGGCCGGCGCCGATGCGCCCCGCGAGCGAGACCGCCGCCGCCCAGGACCCGCCCGCCATCAGCAGCGCCGCGGCCGCGCCCTGCGGCGTCGCCCATTGCCCGAAGTCGAACAGCACGACCGCATGGACCACCAGCGCCAGGTAGACGAGCGGCGCCAGCCGGTGCGACCAGCGGAACCAGCGGTAGGGGATGCGCGAGACGAGGGCGATCGCGACCAGCGCGGCGAGGCCGTAGAACGCCCACTCGCCCACGCTCTCGGCCGGGCCGCGAAGGCTGGCGAAGGCGGCCTGCAGCGGGTCCTCGATCGGCGGGCGGGGGCCGCGGTGCGGGCGCTCCAGCCAGCCCAGGCCGACCGCCCATTTCGGCCCCTGCGCCCAGAGCCAGTGCAGGACCGAGACCGCCAGCGCCCCGATCCCCAGCCGCTTGTGCAGCCGGTACATCTTGTCGAGCCCGCCCAGCGCCGCCTCGGGCGCGCGGGGGCGCAGGGCGAGGATCATGGCGAGGCTCATCGCCCCCATCGCCAGCACGCCGGTCAGCTGGAGGACCGAGGCGCGCAGGGCGAAGAATCGCAGGTCCGGCGCGGCGGCGTTGGACGCCAGCCACAGCAGCGCCAGCCCCGCCCAGATCCCCCAGAAGACGCGGATCCCGTTCCGGCTCATTGGTCTCGCAGCCCCCGGCTTTCGGGCAGGCGCGCCCGTCTGCGCAGATCTGCGCCCCGGCGCGGCCGCGGACCATGATCGAGGTCATGCCGGCGCCCGCCCTGCCGCCACGTCGGGCGCGGTCGAAGGCCGCGCCGGCCGGCGCCGCCAGCCGCGGCGACGCGCCCGGCAGGCGCGAAGGGGGCGTGCCCGGAGCACACGCGGGGGGGCGGAGCACACGCCGGGAGGCGGAGCGAACGCCGGGGGGCGGAGCGAACGCTGGGGGGCGGAGCGAACGCTGGGGGGCGCACGCGGGGGGGCGCACGCGCGGGGGGCGCAGAGGCTGGGCAAACGCGGAGCGCGAAGACGGGCGCGCAAGCGGAAGGAGGCGCGCGGGACGCGCGGAACTGAGGCGCGCGCCGGGAGCCGGCGGAGATCGGCGCACACGGCGCGGACCGGCGGGGCGGACGGGGGCTAGGATGGGAGTCTAGCGCCGGACGCGCGGGGTCGACGGTGGGCGTCGGATCGGCGCCCAGAACGCGGAACGGCCGCGGAGGGGGCGCCTCCGCGGCCGTTCGGGCCTGCTTTCGGATCCGGGGACCGGAGGCGCGTCAGGCGCCGCGCATGTTCCTGGCGCTCTCGGTCAGGCGGGAGTACTGGCCCTGCGGGCGGTAGGCGTAGAGATAGCTCTCCAGCACCGCCTCCATCGCGGTAGGGGTCACGCCGAGGTCCTGGAACCCCTTCGCCCCCTCCGCCGTCACGTTGTCCACGCACAGCTGCGCGATCTGGTCGGCGGTCAGGGTATTGTTGACGTAGAGCCCGCCAGTGAGCGACTGGGCGAAGCTGAGGATCGAGGCGGGGATCCCCGCCAGACCCGCGGGCAGGTCGACGATCAGCCGGCGGCGGCGGGTGATCTTGAGCATCCGCTCGATCAGGGCGCGCAGGGTGGCGACCTCGGGGCCGCCGAGCTCGTAGATCCCGCCCTCGACCTCGCCGGCCACCGCCTTCGCCGCGGCCTCGGCCACGTCGCCCACATAGACCGGCTGGAACTTCGTCTCGCCGCCGGTGATCGGCAGCACCGGCGACATCCGGGCCATCGAGGCGAAGCGGTTGAAGAACCCGTCCTCCATCCCGAAGATCACCGAGGGGCGCAGGATCACCGCGCCGGGGAAGGCGTCGAGCACCGCCTGCTCGCCCGCGGCCTTGCTGCGGGCATAGTCGGAGGGGCCGGCGGCATCGGCGCCGATGGCCGAGATCTGCACGAAGCTGGCCGCGCCGGCCTCGGCCGCGGCCTTCGCCACCCGGGCGGCGCCCTGCGCCTGCACCGACTGGAACGACTGCTTGCCGGATTCGGCGAGGATCCCCACGCAGTTGATCACCGCCGTGGCGCCCGCGCAGGCGCGCGCCACCGAGGCGTCGTCGCGGATGTTGGCCTGCATCGGCTCCACCTGGCCGACGTCGCCGTAGGGGCGCAGGAACATCGCCTCGTTGGGGCGCCGCACCGCGGCGCGCACCCGCCAGCCGCGGCGGGCCATGCGCTGGGCGACGTAGCGGCCGACGAAGCCGGAGGCGCCGAAGATGGTCACCAGAGGGGCGGACTGGGTCATGCGCCTGGCTCTCCCGATGCTGCTGCGGACCGGTCCTCGCCGCCGCGGGGCGGGAGGGGGTCGGAAATTCACGCGGCGCGCAGGCGCGGGCGCCCGGACGCGGCCACGGTTTTCCTCTAGTCTCCGGGGCGCGCCGGAACAAGGCGGCAATTCGACGAATCCGCAGGGGACCCCCGATGAGCAAGCGCGCGATCGTCTCTCCCGAGCCCGGAGCCGGGATCCTGCTGGCGCTGGGCGACGGCGCCTGCGGGGCGCTGGCCGCCGCCGGGCGCCTCGGCGCCCTTGCCGTGCGGGACGAACTGTCCTGCGGGCCGCTGCCCGCGCTCGAGGGTCCCGCCGACGACGCGGCCTTTGCGCAGGCGCGCGCCGGCTTCTGGGCCTCGGTTCTCGCCGGCCCGCCGGTCGCGGCGCCGGACCCGCGGGTCCCCGACCCGCACGGGGCGATTCCCGCCGACCTCGCCGCCCTGCGCGGCGCCCTGGCGCAGGCGGAGACGGTGGAGTTCGCCCTGGCCGCCTCGTTCCAGGAGATCCTGGCGCTGGCCTTCGTGGCCCGGCTGGGGACGCAGGAAGGGGCGCTCGACCGCC
>CAXGVP010000402.1:0-4430 GCA_964013055.1 uncultured Albimonas sp. | reverse complement strand
CTGCAGCCCTATCAGCTTGGTCCCCTCACCCTGAAAAACCGGATCATGATCACCAGCCATGAACCCGCCTACCCCGAGGATGGCATGCCCAAGGAGCGCTACCGCGCCTATCATGTGGAACGGGCCAAGGCAGGCGTGGCGCTGACCATGACCGCAGGATCGGCCAGCGTCGCCCGCGACAGCCCGCCGGTGTTCAACAACATCCTCGCCTGGAAGGACGAGGTGGTGGGCTGGATGCGCGAACTGACCGACGAATGCCACGAGCATGGCTGCGCGGTGATGATCCAGCTCACCCACCTCGGCCGCCGCACGCGCTGGGACAAGGCCGACTGGCTGCCCGTGGTCTCGGCCGGGCATGAGCGCGAGCCCGCCCACCGCGCCTTCCCCAAGGCCGCGGAGGACTGGGACATCGCCCGCCTGATCGAGGACTACGCCGCCGCCGCCGAGCGCATGGCCGCCGCCGGTCTCGACGGCATCGAGATCCAGGCCTACGGGCACCTGATGGACCAGTTCTGGTCGCCCCTGACCAACGCGCTGGCGCCGCCCTGGGGGGGCCCGTCGCTCGACGACCGCCTGCGCTTCACGATGGAGACCCTGCGCGCCATCCGCCGCCGGGTGGGCGAGGATTTCCTCGTCGGCGTGCGCTACACCGGCGACGAGGACCTCGCCGGCGGCCTGACGAAGGCCGACGGGCTGGAGATCTCGCGCCGGCTCAGGGACTCGGGGCTGGTCGATTTCCTCAACGTGGTGCGGGGGCATATCGACACCGACGCAGGCCTCACCGACGTGATCCCGGTGCAGGGGATGGCGAGCGCCCCGCATCTCGACTTCGCGGGCGAGATCCGGGCGGCGACGCAGTTCCCCACCTTCCACGCCGCCAAGATCCAGGACGTGGCCACCGCCCGCCACGCCATCGCCAGCGGCAAGCTGGACATGGTCGGCATGACCCGCGCCCATGTCGCCGACCCCCATATCGTCGCCAAGATCCTGCGCGGGGAGGAGGACCGCATCCGCCCCTGCGTCGGCGCCAACTACTGCCTCGACCGGATCTACCAGGGGGGCATGGCGCTGTGCCTGCACAACCCCTCGACGGGGCGCGAGCTGGAACAACCCCACGAGATCGAGCGCACCGACGCCCCCCGCCGGGTGACCGTGATCGGCGCCGGCCCCGCGGGGCTGGAGGCCGCCCGCGTCGCCTCGGCCCGCGGCCACGCGGTGACGGTGCACGAAGCCGCGCCGCACCCCGGCGGCCAGATCCGACTGACCGCCCAGACCCCGCGGCGGCGCGAGATGCTGAACCTGATCCAGTGGCGCATGGACGAATGCGAGCGCCAGGGCGTCGCCTTCCGCTTCAACAGTTTCGCGGATGCCGAGACCGTCCTCGCCGACGCCCCCGACGCGGTGATCGTCGCGACCGGCGGCCTGCCCCATGTCGAGGTGCTGGGCGAGGGGAACGAGCTGGTCGTCTCGGCCTGGGACATCCTCTCGGGCGACGCGAGCCCGGGGCGCAACGTGCTGATCTACGACGACGCGGGCGATTATCCCGCGCTGCAGGCGGCCGAGAAACTGGCCGAGGCCGGCGCGAAGGTCGAGATCGTGGGCCGCGACCGGGCCATCGTCCCCGAGGTCATGGCGATGTCCCTGACCCCCTCGCTGCGCATCCTGCAGGCGCTGGACGTGACCTTCACGCCCGCCTGGCGGCTCGACGCCGTGCGGCGGGACGGGAACGGGCTGACGGCGGTGCTGGGCAGCGACTACGGGCCCACGCGGCGCGAGCGCGCGGTCGACCAGGTGGTGGTCAACCACGGCACCCGCCCGCTGGACGAGCTCTATTTCGAGCTGCGCCCGGGGTCCTCGAACCTCGGCGAGGTGGACTATGAGGCGCTGATCGCCCGCCGCCCGCAGACGGTCGCCCGCAACCCCGAGGGCGCCTACCAGCTGTTCCGCATCGGCGACGCGGTCTCGGCGCGCAACACCCATGCGGCGATCTACGACGCGCTGCGGCTGGCGCGGACGCTCTGACCCGGCGCGGGCGCCGCGCGCCGCGCGGGCGGAGGCGCCGCGTCGGGCGTCCCGCCCGTGGGGTCCGTCCGGCTCGCGGCGCGGGGCGGGCGGGGGCGCATGCGGGCCGGGGGACCGGGTCGGGCGGCGGGGGCTGCCCCGGCGACGGCGCCCGGCGGCGGGCCGCGAGAGGCCCCGGATCACGTCCGGGGCGCCCGTGGGGCGGGCGTCGTGCGCGGCAGGCGGGGTAAGCGGGGCGGGGCGGGGCGCGGGCGATCGGGGCCGGGCGGCCCGGCGGGCTCAGCGGCCCTCGCCCTCGGCGGCGGCGATGATCTCGCGCATGTGGGCGGCGGCCTCCTTGCCCTTCAGGGCGCGGCGCCAGAGCTCGTCCACCACCCGCTCATGCAGGGTCACCGCCTCCTGGGTCGAGGTGATCATGGCGACCCCGAGCGAGACGTTGGGCTGCTCGCCCAGGCGGAAGGGGCTGATCGAGAGCGTCTTTCGATCCCCCGCCCGGAAGATCTGGAAGCCGGTGTGGGGCAGCGTGCCCGGCACCAGGCCGATCTGCACGCCGATCGGCTCCGCCTCGATGATCGACGCGAAATGCGCGAGCTCCGCGCGCGCCAGCGCCCGGCGCTCGGCGATCACATGCTCGCGCACGAAGGTGCGGCCGGCGAAGCCCGAGCGCACCATCCGCTCGACGTCCACCGCCGAGATCAGGTTGACGATGGCAGGTCGGCGGCGGGCGTAGATCTCCTTGCGCTCCGCGAGGATCGCGATGATCCGCGCGATGTCGTCCAGCGCCTTGTCGCGGCCGGGCATGTCCGCCGAGACCGTCTCGCGCAGGATTTCCTCGAGCATCGCCGCGAACCGCTCGGAGGCGAGCAGGAACGAGATCGGGCCGGCCAGCACCACGATCCGGTCGGCCGTCTCCTCGAGCTGGCGCAGGCGCTCGAAATAGGTGACCGCGTTGGACAGATACTCGATCTCCACCCCCAGCAGGGTGGCGAGCGACACCCCCAGCAGGTCGGCGAGCGAGGTCAGGGTCTCGATCTTCACGACCTCGCCCTTCTCGAACCGGTAGAGGGCGGTGCGCGAGATGCCGATGCGCCTTGCCACCTCCTCGGCGCTGAGGCCGGAGCCCAGGCGGAAGGCGCGCAGACGCTGGCCGATCTCTTCGTATTGCAGGCTCACCGGGTCCCTCCGTCTCGGTCCGGAAAACGGTATCGATGGCGCGACGCCCGCGGACAACCCCGAATCCGAAGCCGCCCCCGTCAGAATTCCATTCTTGATCGCTCGTCCTTTTTTTGGCACAGACCGAGAGCAGACGACACGGCCTGCGCGCCGCCTGCCCGAGCTCCGGAGCCCCGATGACCCGCCCCGCGCCCTTCGACCGCGCCGACGCCGCCCCGGGCGTGGTGGAGATCCGCGACGCCGTGCGCGCGGGCCGCGCGACGCCGCGCGCGGCGGTCGAGGCCTGCCTCGCCCGCATCGCCGCCCGCGACGCCGCGGTGCGCGCCTTCGTCGAGGTCGGGGCCGAGGCGGCGCTGGCCGCGGCCGAGGACCTGCCGACCGACTCCCCCCTCGCCGGCGTGCCCTTCGCGGTCAAGGACGTGCTGGACGTGGCCGGCCTGCCCACCCGCATGGGCTCGCGCGCCGGCGATCCGCGCCCGGCGGCGCGGGACGCGGGCTGCGTGGGGCTGGCGCGGCTGGCCGGCGCGATCCCGCTGGGCAAGACCGTGACGGCGGAGTTCGCAGGCACCCAGCCGACGCCGGTGCTGAACCCCCGCGCGACCTCGCGCACCCCCGGCGGCTCCTCCTCCGGCTCGGCGGCGGCGGTGGCGGACGGGATGGTCCCGCTGGCCTTCGGGACGCAGACCGGCGGCTCGGTGCTGCGGCCGGCGGCGTTCTGCGGAATCGTGGGGTTCAAGCCGAGCTTCGGGCTCTATCCCGTATCGGGGATGAAGCCCGCCGCCCACAGCTTCGACACGGTGGGGATCCTGACCCGCTCGGTCGCCGACGCCGCCGCGGCGCATGCGGCGCTGGCCTCGGACGCCGAAGCGGCGCCCGCGGGCGCCCCGACGCTCGGCCTCTTCGCGAGCCACCTGCAGGACACCGTCGAGCCCGGGGCGCAGGCCGCGTTCGAGGCCGCCCTCTCCCGCCTCTCGGCCTCTGGCGCGCGCATCGTCCCCGTCGCCCCGCCGCCGGGCTTCGACCGCATCACCGACCACCGCGCCACGATGAGGCCCGCGGTCAGATGCTCCTGGCCGCGACCTTCGCCGGCGTTGGGTTCGGCAACGCCGGGTGCCACCTCCCTCACGGGATGTCATATCCCGTGTCTGGCATGGTCCGCGACTACGTGGTGGATGGCTATCCGGCAGACCATCCGCTGGTCCAGACGGTCGCTGCTCGCGACTCATCCATTTCGG
>CAXGVP010000401.1:0-4442 GCA_964013055.1 uncultured Albimonas sp. | reverse complement strand
AGGGGGCGAGGTCGCTCAGGCAGCCCAGGCGATGGACGGCTCCGGGGAACAGGCGTGGGGCTTGTTCCCGGGTGAGTCGGGAGCCCGCCGGAGGCGCCTCCCTCGGACGCTCCCCCGACGTCCCCACCGGAACAGGCCCGGCCAAGCCCGCCCGCAGGGCGCCTGCGGGCCCGGACGCCCGGCCCTCGCCGCTCTTGACCTCGGCTGCCGCCGGGGCCAGAGGGTCGCGGATCCCCCGCAGAGACCCCCGAGGCCCCCGATGCGCGTCGACGACTTCGATTTCGACCTGCCCGAAGAGCTCATCGCCCTGCGCCCGGTCCGGCCGCGCAGCTCGGCGCGGATGCTGCACGCGCGGGGCGGGCGGCTCGAGGATCGCCGCGTGAGCGACCTGCCCTCGCTGCTGCGCGAGGGCGACCTGCTGGTGTTCAACGACACCCGGGTGATCCCCGCGCGCCTGTTCGGCGAGCGTCGCCGCCCCTCTCCCGACGGTCCGGGCGTGGCGAAGGTCGAGGTCACGCTCCTCTCGCGCGAGGGGCCGGATGCGTGGCAGGCGCTGGCCCGCCCTGCCAAGCGCCTGCGCGAGGGCGACCGGCTGGGCTTCGGCCCGGCGGGGGCCGAGCTCGGCGCCACGGTCGCCGCGAAGGGCGAGGCGGGGGCGGTGCGGCTGGTCTTCGACGTCTCAGGCCCGGCGCTCGACGCCGCCATCGCCGGGGCGGGGGTGATGCCGCTGCCCCCCTACATCGCCCACCGCCGTCCCGCGGACGAGAAGGACGCCGAGGACTACCAGACCGTCTTCGCCGAGCGCCCCGGCGCGGTCGCCGCCCCCACCGCCTCGCTGCATTTCGACGAGCCGCTGCTGGCGGCGCTGGAGGCGGCGGGCGTGCGCTCGACCCGGCTGACGCTGCATGTGGGCGCGGGCACCTTCCTGCCGGTGAAGGTCGAGGACGTCGAGAGCCACCGCATGCACTCGGAATGGGGCGAGGTTCCCGAGAGCGCGGCCGAGGCGGTGAACGAGACCCGCGCCGCCGGCGGCCGGGTGATCCCGGTGGGCACCACCGCGCTGCGCCTGCTGGAGACGGCGGGGACCGAGGACCGCCGGCTGCAGCCCTGGGTCGGGGACACCGACATCTTCATCCGCCCCGGCCACCGCTTCCGGGTGGCCGACGGGCTGATGACCAACTTCCACCTGCCGCGCTCGACCCTGCTGATGCTGGTCTCGGCGCTGGTGGGCGTGGACGAGGCCCGCGCGATCTACGCCCATGCGATCGCGGAAAAATATCGCTTCTACTCCTACGGGGATTCCTCGCTGCTGTTTCCCTGAGGGCTGGCCCCGCGCACGGCTGGCGATGGGCCTCCTGCAGCGCCCGAACCCGTGGCGGGCGACAGGACGCGGTCGACGCGCCGCGCCCGTTGCAGGCGGTGGGAGAGGCCCCGGGTCGAGCCCGGGGCGCGCTTCTGGCCGATGGCGGGAGGGGGTCGACACGGGGCGCTCGTGGCGGGCCGTGGGGGAGGCCCCGGGTCGGGCCCGGGGAGCGCCTGCGGCGGATGGCGGGAGGGGGGCGACGCGGGGCGCCGTTTGCGGGCGGTGGGAGTGGCCCCGGGTCAGGCCCGGGGCGCCAAGCGGGGGCGGGCGACGGGATCGGAAAAGGGCCCGCGGGGGATGCCGGCGGGCCCTTCGGGGTCGGGGATCGGCGCCGGTCAGGCGCGGCGCGGGCGCCGGTCAGGCGCAGCGCGAGCGGCGGTCAGGCGCCGGTCAGGCGGCGATGATCATGTCGATCTCGAGGTTGAAGACCCCCGCGCCGCCCTCGACCAGGATCGACTGGCCGGCGCCGACGGCGACCTCGATCAGCACGTCGGAGCCGACCTCGGTGGCGGTGACCAGGCTGGGATCGACGCCGCCGAGCAGGACGATTCCGTCCTGGTTGAACTCGAAATCGGTGATCACGTCGTCGCCGAACTCGCCGGTGAAGAAGAAGTTGTCGACCGCGGCGTCGGCCTTGCCGCCCTTGAGGTTGCCCGACAGCACGTCGTCGCCGGCCCCGCCGAAGATGAAGTCGGCGCCGCCGCCGCCCTTGACCACGTCGTCGCCGGCCCCGCCGAAGACCTGGTCGATCTCGTCGCCGGCCACCACCTTGTCGTCGCCGGCCCCGCCGTAGGCGTAGTTCACCCCGGAGCCGGCCTTGACCACGTCGTCGCCGCGGCCGCCCTCGACATGGTCCGCCCCGCCCTGGCCGTAGACCTTGTCGTTCCCCTTGCCGCCATAGACCTCGTCGCCCCCGGCGCCGCCCTTCAGGCGGTCCTTGCCGTCGTGGCCGTAGATCTCGTCGTACTGGTCGCCGCCCACGGCGCGGTCGTTGCCGGCCCCGCCATAGAGCTCGTCGCCCCCGGCGCCGCCGACCAGGCGGTCGTTCCCCGCCTCGCCCCAGAGCTGGTCGGAGCCCTCGCCGCCCTTGAGCAGGTCCTTGCCCTTGCCGCCGACCAGCTCGTCGCGGTCGTCGCCGCCGCGCAGCTCGTCCGCGCCGCCGCCGCCGAACACCAGGTCGTCGCCCGAGCCGCCCAGCAGCCCGTCCTCGCCCGAGCCGCCCTTGATCAGGTCGTCGTCGTCGCCGCCGTCGAGGTGGTCGTGCCCCGAGCCGCCGCGCAGGGTGTCGTTCCCCTCGAGCCCGTAGAACCAGTCGTCGCCGGCCTTGCCGATGGCGATGTCGTCGAACGAGCCGTTGATGTAGAAATCCTCGAACCGGTCGCCGACGAACTTGTACTGCAGCGGGATCAGCAGCAGCGACTCGAAGGTCACGTCGGGGTTGGAGGCGAGGTCGTTCATCCGCGCCAGCGGGTTGTTCAGCCCCTCGAAGGTCCAGCGGTTCTCGGGCGCCTCCTTCTCGTAGGCGGTCCAGGAGGTGACGACGCCGGTCATCCGGCCGGTGCCGGGATCGACGCCGAAGCCGGTTCCGGTCAGCGTCTGCTTGAAGGTGACGCCGGCGTCGAAGCCGCCCTTGAAGGTCAGCACCGCCTTGGTGTCGGACTTGATCTTGTACTCGGCCGAGTTCAGGCCCAGCCCGTTGACGAAGTTCGGACCGAAGAAGTGGTTCTGGATGGTCACCGTGACGGTGGACAGCGGGTAAGCAGGTTCCATGACGCGCTCCTCTGCGAAGGGGCTTCGCCGCGAACCGGCCGTGGCCGCGATCCCTCGGCGTCGTCTGGCCCCCCGGACGCCGCCCCCCCTCGGCTCCGCATTGACGGCGCCCGATTCACGCTTCGCAATAACATTCTGTCAACGGAATGATCGTCAGGGAAAACGGCCCGCGACCGTGGCGTCAGGGTCGCGGGCGCCTGAAAGCGACCCCGGCGCGTCGCCCATGGCAAAGACCGGGCCGGGCGCTCCGCGCAGGTTGCGCGCGTCGCACGTCCGGGCGAGTCTCGGGCCCGGCGCCGGCCTGCCCGCGCCGCACCCCGCCGCCGACCGTCCTGGAGGATTCGATGCTCAGCCTGCTTTCCAACACCTGGGCGCTGCTGTTCGGCATGCTGCTGCTGATGATGGGCAACGGCATGCAGGGCTCGCTGCTGGGCATCCGCGGCGCGATCGAGGGGTTCTCGGCCGGCGAGATGTCGCTGGTGATGTCGGGCTACTTCCTGGGCTTCCTGATCATGTCGCGCGCGGCGCCGGGGATGATCCGGCGGGTGGGGCATGTGCGGGTGTTCGCGGCGATGGGCTCGATCATCTCGGCGGTGTTCATCCTCTACGCCGCGATCCCCAACGTCTGGGCCTGGGGGCTGATGCGGGTGGTGGTGGGCACCTGCTTCGCCGCCGTCTACGTGGTGGCCGAAAGCTGGTTCAACGACAGCGCCACCAACGAGAACCGCGGCAAGGCGCTGTCGCTCTACATGACCACGCAGATGCTGGGCGTGGTGGCGGCGCAGGGGCTGCTGAACCTGGCCGATCCCGGGGGCTACGACCTGTTCGTGCTGATCTCGGTGGCGGTGTCGCTGAGCTTCGCGCCGATCCTGCTGTCGGTCTCGCCCGCGCCGGTGCACCAGACGACCAAGCCGATGAGCCTGCGGGCGCTGTTCTCGGCCTCGCCGCTGGGGGTGGTGGGGACGGTGTTCCTGGGGGCGGTGTTCTCGGCGATCTTCGGCATGGCCTCGGTCTACGGCACCGCCAAGGGGCTGAGCGTGGCGCAGATCTCGATCTTCGTGGCGCTGATCTACGTGGGCGGGCTGGTCAGCCAGTTCCCGGTGGGCTGGCTGTCGGACCGGATGGACCGCCGCCGGCTGATCCTGATCATGACCACGCTGGGCGCCGCGGGCGCGCTGGCGGGCGCGGTGGCGGGCGACTTCGTGTGGGTGGTGCTGGGCATGGCCGCGGTGATCGGGGGCATCGCCAACCCGCTGTATTCGCTGCTGATCGCGCATACCAACGACTATCTCGAGGCCGAGGACCGGGC
>CAXGVP010000400.1:0-4451 GCA_964013055.1 uncultured Albimonas sp. | reverse complement strand
CGACCCTCCGCGCCGCGGTCAGCCGTCCGCTCCAGTCCTCCGCGCCGGGGGGCGGCTGTCCGCGCCAGCCGTGCGCGCCAGAGCAAGCCGTCCGCGCCAGGGGTGGCTGTCCGCGCCAGGGGTGGCCGTCCGCGCCAGTCTCCGCGCCGGGGTCAACCGGCTGCGAGGGGGCGGCCGAGACCGTTGGCGCGGATGTGGGCCACGAACTCGCGGGCGGCGGGGGGCAGGTCCTCGCGGCGCCAGCACATCAGGATGCCCTGCTCGGCCTGCGCCCCGTCGACCTCGACATAGGCGACCTCGCCGAAGCCGTTGCGGGCCAGCGCCGAGGGCACCAGCGCCACCCCCATCCCCTGCGCCACCAGGGCCACGATCGTGAACCAGCTGCGGATCTGCCAGGGCGCATGGGCGGCGACGCCGGCCTCGGCCAGCAGGCCCGCGATCCGGTCGTGCGCCGCGGCCGCGTATTCGCGCGAAAACAGCAGCGCCCGCTCGCCGGCCAGCTGGTCCAGCGAGATCCGGCTGCGCCCCGCGAGACGGTGGCCGCGGGGCAGCGCGCAGACCAGGCGCTCGGTCTCGATCACGCGGCTGGCCAGCGCCTCGGGCAGGGGCGACTCGTGGATGAAGCCGACGTCGAACCGGGCCTGCATCAGCCCCTCGACCTGGCCGGCGGTGTTGACCTCGTGCAGGGCGAGCTCGACGTCCGGGAAGCCTTCCTCGAAGCCGCGCAGCGTCTCGGGCAGGCGGCGGAACAGCATCGAGGGCACGAAGGAGACCGTCAGCCGCCCCCGCGCCCCGCGCGCCGCCCGGCTGGTCAGCGCCTGGGCATGGTCGAGCTGGCCGAGGATCCGCGCCGCCTGGGCCGCGAAGATCGCGCCGGCCTCGGTCAGGCGCACCTGCTTGGAGGACCGCTCCATCAGCGCGCAGCCCAGATGCTCCTCGAGCTGGCGCAGCGAGGCCGAGAGCGGCGGCTGCGAGATGTTGAGCTTCGCCGCGGCGCGGCCGAAGTGAAGCTCCTCGGACAGGGCGAGGAAATGCTGGAGTTGTCGGAAGGTGATGGCCATGACGCGTCTGGATAGCTGAACTGCTATCGAACGATAGAAAATCGGTATTGGATCGGCAATCGCCCATCGCGCAATGTCCGCTCGACCCCGCCCGCCCAGGGCGAGAGAGACACCCGGGAGAGACACGCCATGGCGAGCATCCACCGCAACATCCCCGACAGCGCCGGCCTGAACGTGCTGCGCGCCGACCCCGCGATGGCGGCGCTGCTGGAGGTCTACCTCGACCCCGCCGTGCACGCCCGCGTCATGCCCCAGGTCGACCGCATGGGCGCGCTGGCGGGCGGCGCGCTGGAAGAGCTGGCGCTGACCGCCGACAAGAACCCGCCCACGCTGCACATCCGCGCGCGCAACGGCGCCAACCTCGAGCGGATCGAGAAGCACCCCGCCTACGTCGCGCTGGAAAAAGTGGCCTACGGCGAGTTCGGCCTCGCCGCCATGTCCCACCGCGCCGGCGTCTTCGGGGCCGAGGACAAGCTGCCGCCGCTGGTGAAATACGCGCTGGTCTACCTTTTCGTGCAGGCGGAATTCGGCCTCTGCTGCCCGCTGTCGATGACCGACAGCCTGACGCGCACGCTGGTGAAATTCGGCGACCGCGAGCTGATCGACCGCTATTTCGACCAGCTCACCTCCCAGGACATGGACCAGCTCTTCCAGGGCGCGATGTTCATGACCGAGCAGATGGCCGGCTCCGACGTCGGCGCCATCGACACCGTGGCCCGCCAGGAGGGCGGCGCGTGGAAGCTCTACGGCGACAAGTGGTTCTGCTCGAACCCCGACGCGGCGCTGGCGATGGTGCTGGCCCGGCCCGAGGGCGCGGGCGAGGGCACCAAGGCGCTGAGCCTGTTCCTGCTGCCACGGCATCTGCCGGACGGCACGAAGAACGCCTACCGGATCCTGCGGCTGAAGGAGAAGATGGGCACCAAGTCGATGGCGTCCGGCGAGATCGCGCTGGAGGGAGCGACCGCCTACATGGTCGGCGACCCCGGCCAGGGCTTCAAGCAGATGACCGACATGATCAACAACTCGCGGCTCGCCAATGGCGTGCGCTCCGCGGGGATGATGCGGCGGTCGGTGAATGAAGCCCTCTTCATCGCCCGCAACCGCACCGCGTTTGGAAAACGCCTGATCGACCTGCCGCTGATGCGCCGGCAGCTGCTGAAGATGCTGACGACGGCCGAGCAGGGCCGCTCGATGGTGTTCCAGACCGCCCGGGCGCTGGAGGCCTCCGACAAGGGCGACGCGCGCATGGCCAAGGTGCTGCGCATCATGACCCCGCTGCTGAAGTTCCGCACCTGCCGCGACGCGCGCAAGGTGGCCGGCGACGCGATGGAGGTGCGCGGCGGCTGCGGCTACATCGAGGAATGGTCCGACGCCCGCGTGCTGCGCGACAGCCACCTCGGCTCGATCTGGGAGGGGACGTCCAACATCGTCGCCCTCGACGTCTCCCGCGCGGTGAAGCGGGAGGACGCGCTGACCCACCTGACCGCCTATCTCGAGGAGCTCTCGGCCGACTCCGACGGCGACCCCGCCGCCGCCGGCCGGGCGCGCGACAGCTTCCTGCGGGCGGCCGAGTTCCTCGACACGGTGGCCAACGACCGCGCGCGCGAGGCGGACGCGCGCCAGGCGGCCTCGGCCGTCTACAACGCCACCTCGGCGGTGGTGATGTGCTGGGAAGATGCGCGCCTGCGCGAGCGCTCCAACGCCTATGCCGGCGACCGGGCGCGCCTGTCGGACGCGGTGATCGCTCACAAGCTGGCGATGCGCGACCCGATGCGGGGGACCTCCGCAGACGAGGGCGAGGCGTCCTCGATCCTGGAACGCGCCCTGGCCGACGGCCCGGGCCTCGACGCCATCGCAGCGGAGTGAGCGTGATGAAAGACCGGACCGATAGCGCCCTCGCCCCCACCGGCGCCCTCAAGGGGCTGAAGGTGGTGGATCTCTCGCGCGTGCTGGGCGGGCCCTACTGCGGGCAGATGCTCGGCGACCACGGCGCCGACGTGATCAAGGTCGAGCCGCCCGCGGGCGACGAGACCCGCGGCTGGGGGCCGCCGTTCCTGGACGGGACCGCCTCCTATTTTCTCGGCCTCAACCGCAACAAGCGGGCGATGGCGCTGGACCTGACGAAGCCGGAGGGGCGCGAGGTCCTGTTCCGCCTGCTGGCCGAGGCCGACGTGCTGCTGGAGAACTTCAAGACCGGCACGCTGGAGAAATGGGGCCTGGGCTACGACGAGGTGCTGGCGCCGCGGTTCCCGCGCCTGATCCACTGCCGCGTCTCCGGCTTCGGCGCCGACGGCCCGCTGGGCGGCCTGCCGGGCTACGACGCGATCCTGCAGGCGATGGGCGGCATCATGTCGGTCAACGGCACGCCCGAGAGCGGCCCGACCCGCGTCGGCCTGCCCGTCGTGGACATGGTGGCCGGCCTGAACGCGACGCTCGCCGTGATGCTCGCCCTGCGCAACCGCGAGGAGACCGGCCAGGGCCAGTTCGTCGAAAGCTCGCTCTTCGACGCCGCCCTGTCGCTGCTGCACCCGCACGCGGCGAACTACGTGCTGAACGGCAAGACCCCGCGGCTGACCGGCAACGACCATCCCAACATCAGCCCCTACTCGGCCTACGCCACCGCCACCCGGCCGATCTACCTGGCCGTCGGCAACGACCGCCAGTTCCAGCGCCTGTGCGCGATCCTCGGCGCCCCCGGGATCGCCGAGGACCCCCGCTTCGCCTCCAACGGTGACCGGGTGACCAACCGGGAGGACCTGCGGGAGGTCCTGGAACAGGCGATGGCCGACAAGGACGGCGGCCCCCTCGCGCAGGAGCTGATCGAGGGCGGCGTCCCCGCCGGCCCGGTGCTGGACGTGGCCGAGGCGCTGGCCCAGCCCCACGCCCGCCACCGCGGGATGCGGGTGGAGATCGGCGACTACCAGGGCCTCGGCGCGCCGGCGAAGCTGGGCCGCACGCCGGCGAACTTCCGCCGCGCCCCGCCCGCCTTCGGCGAGCACACCGCCGAGATCCTGGCCGAGGCCGGCTACTCCGACGCGGACATCGCCGACCTCCTCGCCTCCGGCGTGGTCCCCTCCCCGCGCGGCTGACCCCCTCGCTCCGCCCTCGCCCACGTCGCGGGCGGAGCCGCCCCCCTTCCCCACCCGTCCCCCGCGGCGCCCTCGCGATCCGCGCGCACCCCCTCCCCTGGCGCCCCCGCGACCCCCCCGCGCCCCCGGCGGGGATCCCTGTCGGGAGCGCCTGTTCTCCGGAGCCGTCCATCGCGGATGCCGATCAGAGCGACTCGCCCATGGGGGTCAAGGATCGCGCAGCGACCCGCCGAAGGCGGGCTTGTCCTTGACCCCCATGGGCGAGTCGCTCAGGCATCAGACGCGATGGACGGCTCCGGAG
>CAXGVP010000399.1:0-4455 GCA_964013055.1 uncultured Albimonas sp. | reverse complement strand
GGCCGCGGAGAGGCACCGCGCGCCCCGAATTCTGCGGCATCGCGGCGGGCCCGAGTCGATTGCGCCCGCGCCCATATCGCGGGACACTGCCGCCCGGCGCGCGACCGGGGGGGGCGTCGCCTGACCGGGAGCCTTTCGTGGACGTCAGCCAGGACTTCGCGCAGATCTTCGAGCGGATCTACGTGGTCAATCTCGACAGCCGCCCCGACCGCCTGCGCGGGGTCGCGGCGCAGCTCGCCCGGGCGGGACTGCGCATCGACGGCGGCCTGGTGCGCCGCTTCCCGGCGGTGCGCCCGCAGGAGCAGGGCGACTGGCCCTCGCTCGGCGCGCTGGGCTGCTACATGAGCCAGCTCACGGTGCTGAGGGAGGCGCGCGACGACGGGCTCGGCTGCGTTGCGATCCTCGAGGACGACTTCGATTTCTCCCGCGCGTTCCTGGCGACGCCGAAACCCTATGTCGAGGCGCTGAAGCGCGACGACTGGAAGATGTTCCACTGCGGCCTGCCGGGCGCGGGCGGCGCCGACGGCGAGGTGCGCGCGAGGATGGCGGCGCCGGGCGAGGCGCTGCTGTGCGCCCATTTCGTGGCCTTCCGCGCGCCGGTGATCGGGGCGCTGGTCGACCAGCTCGAGCTTTTCGCCACCCGTCCCAGGGGCCACCCGGAGGGCGGGCCGATGCATGTCGACGGCGCCTACCAGACCTACCGCACGCGCCATCCCGAGACGCCGCTGCTGACCTTCGACCCGCCGATGGGGGTGCAGCGCTCCTCGGCCAGCGACATCACGCCGGCCTGGCGCGATCGCCTGCCGATCCTGCGCCACGGCCTTGCGGTCGCGCGGCGGTTGCGGCAGGGACTCTAGACCGCCGCAAACCGACCGGGGCCGCCGCGCCGGCATGAAAGGACAGAGACCATGAAGGATCTGGACCCCGCCGGGCGCGATATCTCGACCGCCGAACGCGCGGACCTCGAGCGCGCGCAGCTCTACCACCCCGCCAGCCCGCCGCCGTCGATGGCGCGGCTGGAGCGTTCGCGCCTGCTGCGCAGGGTCAACACCGTCCGGATGATGTGGAAAGGGTCGAAGAACCTGCTCGACCTGATCCACCCGGAACTGGCCGAGCGGCGCTGGAACGTGGTTCGCGCGGGCGGCGAGACGATCTTCACCGTCAACGACGCCGACTTCGCCCGCCATGTGCTGCAGGCCAACCCCGACAACTACGTCAAGGGGCGCCTCTACGAGATCATCTTCTCGCGCTTCCTGCGCAAGAGCTCGCTGACCATGGACGGCGACGTCTGGCGCCAGCGCCGCCGGCTGATCTCGCCCGCCTTCAACGCCCGCGCCATCAAGGGCGTCGAGGGCGTGGTCGCCCGCCATGTCGAGGCGATGCTCGAGAGCTGGGGAGAGGCCGCCGACGCCGGCCGCGCGGTCGACCTGACCCACGACGTGGGCGAGCTGGCGATGCGCATCGCGATGGAGGCGTTCTTCTCGGCCGACATGGGCGACGACCCGGCGCGCATCGGCGCGCTGATGGACAAGGTGATCACCGACGCGGGCTCGCCGCCCTTCGCCGACATCATGAACCTGCCGGCCTGGGCGCCCCGCCGCTCCCGCCGGCAGGCGATGGGCTGGCTGGCGGAGCTCGACGCCTGGCTCTACCCGCTGATCGACGCGCGCCTGGCGCGGCGCGAGGCCGGCGAGAGCGAGCCGGAGGCGCCCGACCTCCTCGACATTCTGGTCCATGCCAGGGACGAGGAGACCGGCGCCTTCCTCGACCGCGCCTCGATCCGCAACGAGGTGCTCACCCTCTTCGCCGCCGGCCACGAGACCACGGCGCTGAGCTTCGCCTGGGGCCTCGACCGCCTGGCGCGGGAGCCGGGGCAGCAGGATCGCCTGGCCGAGGCGGCCGCGCAGGCCGAGGCCGAGGCGGGCGGTCCCCTCGACCCCGCCGCGGCGCGGGCCGTGCCGCTGCTGCCGGCCGCCTACGACGAGATCCTGCGCCTCTACCCGCCGGCCTTCTCGATCGGGCGGCAGGCGATCGCGGCCGACCGGTTCGAGGACGTCGAGATCACCCCCGGCTCCCGCGTGCAGATCGTGATCGGGATGATCCACCGCAATCCGCGCTACTGGGAGCGGCCGGGCGTCTTCGACCCCGAGCGGTTCCTGCCCGCGAACCGCGCCGGCCGTCACCCGTTCGCCCACATCCCCTTCGGCGGGGGGCCGCGGATCTGCGTGGGCCTGGCGCTGGCGCGGCTGGAGGGGGTGATGGTGCTCGCCCGTGCTTTGCCGCGCTTCCGACTGGCGCCCGAGGGGCCGCCGCCCGAGCCGGTGGGCAAGATCACCCTGCGCACCCGCGCGCCGGTGAAGATGCGCGTCTTCCGCCGCGCCTGAAGCGGGCCGGGCGGCCGGCCGCCCTGCGGCGCCGCTCCGGCTTTGGGCTGTTCGGGGGGCTGCCATCGCGCGGATCCGGCCTGGAACCGGGGCGCGCCGCGGATCGTCGGCGCGGGGCAGGGCGAGCCGATCTGCGGGGCCGCACGGCCGATCGGGGGCTCGCGGGGGGCCGCGATTCGCCGTCTCTTCGTCATTGGTCGAATGCCCAGGCTTTGCGCAAACGCTCGCCTTTCGGGCCGGCGCGTGCTTGGGTGTCGCTCGCAATGCGTCGTCGTCCCCCGGGCGGCGGCGCCGGGGCCGGGCGTGAACCCGGTCTTCAGGCATTCCGGGGCAGGGTGGCGCCGGGTAGGGTCCGGGCGACGCCCGCGACGAGGCTGGAAGGACAGGGACGAGGAATGAGCAAGCGATCCACCCGCGCGGCGATGCCGCCGGGCTACGCCGAGATGATGGCGCCCTGGATGATGATGACCGAGTTCTGGCGCTTCCAGTACGAGAGTTCCGCCGCCGCCGCCGAGGTGATCCTGCGGCGCACGCTGCTCGCCTCCACCGGGGCGATGAGCCTGCAGGAAGCGGTGCGCATGGTGCTCGAGAAACCGGCCACCTTCTCCAGTTCGCTCGAGGCGATGGCCGGCGCGCTGGCCGACGGCGCCGCCCCGCAGGACGCCCTGCGCGCGGCCGCCGCCCCGATGACCCGCCGCATGCGCGCCAACGCCGCCCGCCTGCGCGGCTGACCCCGGCCGGGGGCGCGCCTCCGCGCGCGCCCTCTGGCCCGCCGGGCCCGATCCGGCGCCCCGGACGGCGCGCGTGACGGCGCGCTTGACGGCCCTGGGGACGGCGCCCGGGCGGCGAACGCCCGCCGGACATCGTTCCCCGCAGATCCCGCTCGCCCCGACGCATCTCCGCTTTCAGGCCCGCGCCCGATGCCGGGAAAGACCCCGGCGCGCCGCTGCGCCGGAGCCGCCGCCCCTGCGCAAGCAGGTCCCGCGCCGGAGATGGCGCTGGCCCTGAAGCCCGGACGGCGCTGCTTGCGGCGACGCAGTCCGTCTCGAGGCGCGCTTCGCCCATCCGGTCCCCGATCCTCCGCGCCGGCGCCGAAGGCCCCTTCGCAAAGGCCGGACGACGCCTCGCGCAGGCGGCGCGGGAGGGGCGCGCCTGAGGCGGCAGGCGCAGCGGAGCCGGGCGACCCCTCCCAGACCCGCGCGCACCTTCGCGTGCCTGAAACGCCTCGTGCTCGGGGCGCGGCTTTCGCCCCGCGGCCCGCGGCCCTGCGAGCGGGCGCGTTGAAGCTCGGCGGCGCCTCTCGCGGCGGGGCTCGCCCGCGGGGCGGCGCGCCGCGGGATCAGGCGCCGGCGGGGCCCGGGCTCCGGTCTTCGGCGCAGAGCGCCGCGAAGCGGCCGCGGGTGACGGCGAAGGCGGAGGTGCGGTCCTCGACGTCGGCGATCGCCTGGTAGAGCGCGCGGGGCCCGGGCATCGCGTCCATGTTCATCCACCACAGGAAGGCGCCGCCCTCGTCGCGGGTCAGCCGTGCGAGACGTGCGAGCAGGGCGCGGGCGATGCCGCGGCGGCGGAAGGCCGGGTCGACGGCGAGGTCCTGGAGGTAGCGGCCGCGGGCGGCGAAGGCTGTCTCGTAGGCGGGCTGGTGGACGGCGACGCCGGCGGGGCGGCCGTCGATCTCGGCCAGCAGCACCCGCAGCGTCATCGCGCCCGAGAGCACGTCGCGCCGCACGATCTCGGGCGTCATCGCGCCGGGGCCGCCGCTGATCTCGGCGCCGAGAATGTTCATCAGACGCGCGACCGCTTCCGCGTCCGCCCCGGTCGCCTCGCGGATCGTCAGCCCGGCGGGACGGGGGCCGGGGGGCGCGGCCGGCGGATCCTCGGGCCAGGGCGGGGCGTCGGCGGGCGCCTCGCCGGGGGGCGCGTGGGGCGGGGCTGGGGGCCTGGGCAGGGGCGGGGTTGCGGCGGTCGCCGCGAGATCGGCGGGGGGCGGGGCCGCGGGGAAGGGTCGTGCCGGGGCCGGCGGCGTCGGTCGTGGGCTTGGTGGGTTGCCGCCGCGCCGTGGGAAGATATACCT
>CAXGVP010000398.1:0-4455 GCA_964013055.1 uncultured Albimonas sp. | reverse complement strand
GCCGCCCGGAGGCCGCCGCCGCGCCCCCCTCCGGGCGGGGGCGGGGCGGGCGGGCGGGCCCTGCGGGGAGGGCGGCGCGCGGTTTGGCGGGGGCTGCGTCCCGGCGGCTGTTGCGGCGCCGTCGGCTTGGAGCTAGCTAGGGCGCTCAATCGCCGCCGCACCATCGCAATCATCCGCAAGGGGCATCATGACCGAACCTCTCCGCCTGGGCATCGCCGGACTTGGAACCGTGGGCGCGGGGGTGGTCAGGATCGTCCAGACCCATGCCGCGATGCTGGAGGCGCGGGGCGGCCGGCCGGTGACCATCTCGGCGGTCTGCGCGCGCTCGCGCAACCGCGAGCGGGGGGTGGACGTCTCGGGCTACGACTGGGAGGACGATCCCGTCGCTCTCGCCCGGCGCGACGACGTCGACATCCTGATCGAGCTGATGGGCGGCGAGGACGGCCCCGCCAAGGCCTGCGTCGAGGCGGCGCTGGAGACCGGCAAGCACGTCGTCACCGCCAACAAGGCGATGCTGGCCCACCACGGCCAGGCGATGGCCGAGGCCGCCGAGGCCGCCGGCCGCGCCCTGAAGTTCGAGGCCGCGGTGGCCGGCGGCATCCCCATCGTCAAGGCGCTGGGCGAGGGCCTGGCCGCCAACGGCATCGTGCGCCTGATGGGCGTGATGAACGGCACCTGCAACTACATCCTGACCGAGATGGAGGCGACCGAGGCGCCCTACGAGGCGGTGCTCGAGGACGCGCAGAAGCTGGGCTATGCCGAGGCCGACCCGACCTTCGACGTGGGCGGCATCGACGCGGCGCACAAGCTGGCGCTGCTGGCCTCGATCGCCTACGGGACCCGGGTGGACTTCCCCGGCGTGCAGACCGAGGGCATCGACCGCATCACCCTGACCGACATCCACCAGGCCCGCGACATGGGCTTCCGCATCAAGCTGCTGGGGGTGGCCAAGATGACGCCCGAGGGGCTGGAGCAGCGGATGACCCCCTGCCTGGTGCCCGAGGGCAGCGCCATCGGCCTGCTGGCCGGCGTCACCAACGCGGTGGTGGTCGAGGGCGATTTCGTCGGCCAGACGGTGTTCCAGGGGCCGGGCGCGGGGCAGGGGCCGACGGCCTCGGCGGTGATGGCGGACGTGCTGGACATCGCGCGCGGGCAGGTGGGGACCACCTTCGGCGTGCCGGCGACGCGGCTGGCGGCGGCGCCGCGGGCCTCGGACGCGGGGGCGGCGCCCTACTACCTGCGGATGTCGCTGCAGGATGCGCCGGGCACGCTGGCCAAGGTGACCGCGGCGCTGGGCGAGGAGGGCGTCTCGATCCGCCAGATGCGCCAGTACGAGCACGAGGGCGGCGCGGCTCCGGTGATCTTCGTGACCCATCCGGCCGAGCGCGCCTCGCTGGACGGGGCGCTGGGGCGGCTGGGGGCGATGGAGGAGTGCATCGACGAGCCGATGGCGCTGCGGGTCGAGATCCTCTGAGCCGCCGCCTCGCCGCGGCCCGGGGTTGAGACCGAGACGCGAAGGCCCTCCCCGGCGACGGGGAGGGCCTTCGGCGTTTCGGGGGGGCGAGGCGGGCAGGGCCGGCGCGGCGCGCGGGGTTCGGGTGGAACCTGGACACGGGCGAGGGGCGCAGGGCCGGCGCGGCGCGCGGGTTCGGGTGGGACCTGGACACAGGCGAGGGGCGCAGGGCCGGCGCGGCGCGCGGGTTCGGGTGGAACCTGGACACGGGCGAGAGGCGCAGGGCCGGCGCGGCGCGCGGGTTCGGGTGGAACCTGGACACGGGCGAGGGGCGCAGGGTCGGCGCGGCGCGCGGGTTCGGGTGGGACCTGGACACGGGCGAGGGGCGCAGGGCCGGCGCGACGGGGGGGCTCGGGGGGAACGCGGGCAGGGGGCGACGGGCGCCCTGCAGCGAACAGGCCTGGTGGCGATGCGGGCCGGCGACGATGCGGCCGAGTGGAGATGGAGCTGGGCGGCTGATAAGCCGGGGCGCGACGAGGCCTTGCCGAGATGCGGTCAGGAGGAGAAGCCTGGCGGCGACGGGGCCGGGCGGCTGCGAAGCCGGCCAGCGAGGTTGAACGGCGTCAGGGGCGAGTGGCGGAGGGGCCGGGCGCCGATCGGGTTGAGCGGCGACCGGGCCAGGCGGCCATGGACCCAGCCAGCCATCGGGACCGGCGGCAGCCGGGGTCAGGCGGCGCGGGCCCGGGCGCCGGGGCGGGAGTAGCGGAAGAAGTCCAGCATCTCGGTCAGGGTCGCGAGCTCGGTGTCCAGGTCGCGCGCGGCGGAGGCGTTGCGGGTCGAGATCTCGGCGTTGCGCTGGGTGTTCGAGTCGAGCTCGGACATGGCGTGGTTGATCTCGTTCACGCCCGAGGCCTGCTCGGTGTTGGCGGAGTTGATCTCGGCGATCTTGCGGGCGAGCTCGCCGACCTGGCCGCGGATCTCGGCGAAGACCTCCACCGCCGAGGCCATCAGCCTCGCGCCCTGCTCGACGTCCGCCGAGCTCTGCTTGATCAGGCGGGTGGTGTCGGCGGCCGCGTCCGAGGAGCGCTGGGCGAGGTTGCGCACCTCGGAGGCGACCACGGCGAAGCCCTTGCCGGCCTCGCCCGCGCGCGCGGCCTCGACCGCGGCGTTCAGGGCCAGCAGGTTGGTCTGGAAGGCGATGGACTCGATCGCGCCGTTGATCTCGTTGATCCGCTTGGAGCTTTCCTCGATCGTGCGGACCGCGTCGGTGGCCTGGGTGATGACCTCCTGGCCCTGCTCGGTCCGCTCGGCGGCGCGGCGGACCACCTGCTCGCCGTCTCGGGAGTTGTTGGCGGTGGCGTTGATCGTGGCCGAGAGCTCCTCGACCGTGGCGGCGATCTCCTCGAGGGTGGCGGCCTGGCGCTCGGCCCGCTCGGAGAGGTCGTCGGCGCCGCCGCGGATGTCGGTCGAGCCGTGGCTGATCCGGTCCATGGCGTCGCGCATCCGCTCGACCAGCTCGCGCCAGGAGTCGCGCAGGCGGGTCACGTCGTCGCGAAGCGGCGCGAAGGCGGGGTGCATCGTCGCCTCGTCGGAATAGTCGAGATCGCCCGCGGCCAGACGCGAGATCATCTCGCCCAGGCGGCGCACGGAGTCGATCCGGGGCGTGATGTCCTGGGCGAACTTGACGATGCGCAGGACCTTGCCGTAGCGGTCCCTGACCAGGTTGTAGGTGGCCTGGATCCAGACGTCGCGGCCGTCCTTGGCGCGACGGCGGAATTCGCGGGTGATCGGCTCGCCCTTGGCGAGCCCGCGCCAGAACTCGGCGTAGTCGGGTTTGTCGGCCTCGCCCTCGGGCATGAAGATGCGGTGGTGGCGGCCCTTGATCTCGTCCAGGCGCCAGCCCATGGTCTGGAGGAAATTCTCGTTCGCGTCCAGGATCTTGCCGGTGGTGTCGAATTCGATCACCGCCTGCACGCGGGAGATCGCGTCGATCTTGCCGCGGGCGTCGATCTCGTTGGTGGCGTCTTCGGTGACGTCGACGGCGAGCTTCATCACCCGCACGACCTTGCCGCCGTCGTCGCGCACCGGCATGTAGGAGGCGCGCAGGAAGCAGATCCTGCCGCCCTTGCCCAGGCGCCGGAAGCGGCCGTCGAGATGCTCTCCGGCGGCGAGCCGGCTCCAGAAGGTGCGGTAGAAGTCGCTGCCGGTCACCTCGGGCGGGCAGAGCAGGCGGTGGTGCTGGCCCACCAGCTCGGCGCGCGAGTAGCCCACCAGTTTCTCGAAGCTGGGGTTGGCGTCGAGGATCTCGCCCTGGGGCGTGAACTCGATCACCGCCCAGGCCTCGTCCAGCGCCCTTCGCAGGGGGTCCGTCCCACGCGAGGCGGGGCGAGCGAATCCGAACATCCGGCGACTCCTCTCGATGCGTCGCGCCGGGAATAGCGCGCGGATCCTTTCCAAAGAATTGCCGAGAACCCGTTCCAGGCCCGCCCCGCGCGCGCGCGTCACAGGAGTTTCCCTTGCCGCCGCGCCCCCCGCTTCGTAGGAAGCCATGGGGCCGCAAGGCCATTCCAAGAACGCGCGACCCGAGGAGCATCCATGCCCGACACGATCAAGGAACCCGGCGGCATCTTCGCCGACCGCATGCTGTCCCTGGGACTGGCCCGCGTGTCGGAGGCCGCGGCGATCGCGGCCGCGAAGCTGGTGGGCCGGGGCGACGAGAAGGCCGCCGACCAGGCCGCCGTCGACGCGATGCGCACCCAGCTCAACATGCTCCACATCGAGGGCGTGGTGGTGATCGGCGAGGGCGAGCGCGACGAGGCGCCGATGCTCTACATCGGCGAGGAGGTCGGGCAGGGCGGCGGCCCGGCCGTGGACATTGCGCTCGATCCGCTGGAGGGGACCACCCTCTGCGCCAAGGACATGCCCAACTCGCTGGCCGTCATCGCGATGGGGCCGCGCGGCTCGATGCTGCACGCGCCCGACGTCTACATGGACAAGCTGGC
>CAXGVP010000397.1:0-4464 GCA_964013055.1 uncultured Albimonas sp. | reverse complement strand
GAGAGGCCCCGGGTCGGGCCCGGGGCGCCCGAAACCGCAACCGTCCCGACCGACCCCAGCCACGAGAGGCCCCGGGTCGGGCCCGGGGCGCCCGAAACCGCAACCGTCCCGACCGACCGCAGCCGCGAGAGGCTCCGGGTCGAGCCCGGGGCGCCCTAAACCGCAACCGTCCCGACCGACCCCGGCCGCCAGAGGTCGCGGGTCGGGCCCGGGGCGCCGCCGCCCCCATCCGCGAGCCGCCAACGGAGCCCGCCATGCGCACGCTGTTCTACCGCCAGGGCCGCCTGACCGCGCTCGCCATCCTGGTGCTGGTCGCCGCCGGGGCCTCGGCCTTCCTGACCATCGGCCGGCAGGAAGACCCCACCATCACCAACATCTTCGCCAACATCTTCACCCCCTATCCCGGCGCCGACCCCGCGCGGGTCGAGGCGCTGGTGACCGAGAAGGTCGAGGCCGAACTGCGCGAGATCGCGCAGATCAAGCGCATCACCTCGACCTCCTCGACCGGCATCTCGGTGATCAACGTCGAGCTCTCCGAGTTCCTCGACGACGCGGCCATCGACATCGCCTGGTCGGACATCCGCCAGGCCCTGCGAGACGTCGCGCGCGAGCTGCCCGAGGGCGTGCCCGAACCCGAGTTCGACGACGACCGCACCGGCGCCTTCTCGGCGATCTCCGCCGTGCTGCCCCGCGACGGGACCGTGCCGCCTGCGATCCTCGCCCGCCATGCGCAGATGCTCGAGGACCGCCTGCGCTCCCTGCCGGGGGTGAGCCTCGTCACCTCCTACGGCATGCCCGAGGAGGAGGTGCTGGTCACCATCGACCCCGAGGCGCTGGGCCCGCTCGGCCTCTCGGCCGCGCAGGTCGCCGCGGCGATCGCGCAGGCCGACCCCAAGGTCTCGGCCGGGCGGTTGCGCGGGGCTGCGACCGACCTGCTGATCGAGGTCTCGGGGGAGATCCGCTCCCTCGACCGGATCCGCGAGATCCCGCTCGCCTCCGATGCCGCCGGCTATTCCACCCGCGTGGGCGACGTGGCGACGGTCGAGAAGACCGCCCGCGTCCCCGCCCCGTCGCTGGCGCGCATCGACGGGCGCGCCGCGGTGCTGGTCGCCGCGAAGATGGAGGAGGGCCGTCAGGTCGACGCCTGGATCCGGACCGTGAAGGCCGCGCTCGCCGACTACGAGGCGTCGCTGCCCGGCGGGCTGGAGCATCGGCTGATCTTCGACCAGTCGGGCTACACCGCCGACCGGCTGTCCGAGGTCGCCTGGAACATGGCCGTCGGCGTGGGTCTGGTGGTGGCGGTGCTGTTCCTGACCCTGGGCTTCCGGGCCGCGCTGGTGGTGGCGGCGGTGCTGCCGCTGGTGGGGCTGGCGACGCTTGCGACGCTGAACTTCATGGGCATCCCCATTCACCAGATGTCGGTGACCGGCATGATCGTGGCGCTGGGCCTGCTGGTGGACGCGGCCATCGTGATGACCGACGAGATCCGCCGCCGCCTCGCCGCCGGCATGGCGCGGGTCGAGGCGGTGGGCGACGCGGTCGGCCGGCTGGCGGCGCCGCTGCTCGCCTCGACCGTGACCACCGCGCTGACCTTCATGCCGATGATCCTGCTGCCCGGCCCCTCGGGCGACTTCGTGGGGACGGTGGCGATCTCGGTGGTGGCGATGCTGGCCTGGTCCTTCGTGGTGGCGATGACGATCACGCCGGCGCTCTCGGGCTGGCTGCTGCCGGACCCGGCGAAGGGCGGGGGGATCGTGGCCAACGGCATCTCCGGCGGCGCCTTCGGGCGGGCCTTCGCGGCGTCCCTGCGGCTCGCCACCCGCAACCCGGTCCCGGCGGTCGCCTGGGCGCTGGTGCTGCCGGTGATGGGCTTCCTCGCCTTCCCCTCGCTGACCCCGCAGTTCTTCCCCGGCGTGGACCGCGACCAGTTCTACATCGACGTCGAGATGCCCGCCGGCGCCGCCCTCTCGGCCACCGAGGCGGTCTCCGAGAAGATCACCGCCGCGCTGGAGCGCGAGGACGGCATCCGCCAGATCGCCTGGGTGATCGGCGAGAGCGCGCCCTCCTTCTACTACAACATGACCATGAACCGGGTCGGCGCGCCGGGCTTCGCGCGCGCCCTGGTCGCGACCGGGTCGAACGCGGCCACCGCCCGCCTGATCCCGCACCTGCAGTCCACCCTCGGGGCCGTCGCCCCCGGCGCGCGGATCCTGGTGCGCGACCTGGTGCAGGGCCCGCCCGTGCAGGCGCCGGTGGAGCTGCGCCTGCACGGCGCCGACCTCGCCCTGCTGCGCGAGACCGGCGACGCGATCCGCGGCATCATCGAGACCAGCCCCGACATCACCTCCGTCCAGACCACCATGGAGGGGGGCGCCCCCAAGCTCGACTTCGTGCTCGACGAGGACAAGGCGCGGCTCGCGGGGCTCGATCTCGTCTCCGTCGCCCGCCAGCTCGACGCCGCGCTCGAGGGCGTGACCGGCGGCAGCCTCGTCGAGGGCTCGGAGGAACTGCCGGTGCGCGTGCGCGTCGGCGCCGCCCGCCGCGCCGACGCGGGCTTCGTCGAGACCTTCGACGTGGTCGCCCCCGACGGACGCCTGGTGCCGCTCTCGACCCTGGGGGAGATGCACGTGGTCCCCTCCGACAGCGCCATCTCGCGGCGGGACGGGGAGCGGGTGAACACCGTCCAGGCCTTCGTGCGCTACGGCGTCCTGCCCGAGGCGGCGCTGGCCCAGGCGCTGCAGCTGCTCGACGAGGCGGGGTTCGAGCCGCCCCAGGGCGTGCGCCTCCAGGTCGGCGGCGACGCGGACGCGCGCAACGAGGTGATCGCGAACCTGATGGCGCCGCTGGGGCTGATCGTGGTGCTGTCGATCGCGACCGTGGTGATGACCTTCAACAGCTTCCGCCTGGGCGCGGTGGCGAGCGTCGTGATGCTGCTGTCGGCGGGGCTCTCGATCCTGTCGCTGGCGATCTGCGGCTACCCGTTCGGGATCACCGCGGTGGTCGGCGTGATCGGCTCGATCGGCGTCTCGGTCAACGCCTGCATCATCATCCTGACAGCCTTGCAGGAGGACCCGCGCGCGGCCGCCGGCGACCGCGACGCGATGGCCGAGGTGGTGCTGGGCGCCTCGCGCCACATCGTCTCGACCACCATCACCACCTTCGGCGGCTTCCTGCCCCTGATCCTGGGCGGCGGCGGCTTCTGGCCGCCCTTCGCGATGTCGATCGCGGGCGGGGTGCTGCTGTCGACGGTGGTCAGCTTCTACTTCACCCCCCCGATGTTCGCCCTCGTCTCCCGACGCGCCGCGCCGGACGCGCCCGTCCCCTCCGAGGGGTCCCCGCGCCCGACGTCCGCCCCGCGCAACCTCTTCGCCGCGCCGTGAGGCCGCGCCCGACTGATCCGGATCCGCCTCGGCCGCGTATCCCCTCCCATGGACCAGACAGGGGAGGTCGGATGACCCTCGGCTCGCTCTACCTCGCCACCTTCGCGGTGTTCCTCGTGCTCGACGCGCTGATGCTGACGACGGTGATGAAACCGCTGTTCGACCGGCACATCGGCGAGCTGATGCTGGAGGATCCCAAGTTCTCGGTCGCCGGCGCCTTCTATGTGGTCTACGTCGGCGGCATCCTGTGGTTCGCCGGCTGGCCCGCGCTTGCGCCCGACGGCGGCGGCTGGCGCGCCGCCGCGCTGAACGGCGCGATCCTGGGGGTGCTGGCCTACGGCACCTACGAGTTCGTCAACATGGCGACCCTGAAGGGCTGGAGCTGGCAGACGGTCGCCTTCGACACGATTTGGGGCGGCGTGCTGACCGCCGTCTCCGCCGCCGGCGGCGTCGCCATCGTGCAGGCGCTGGGCCTGGCCCGCGGCTGAACCCCGAGCCCTGCGCCCCCGCGCGGCCTTGCCAGGGCGCGCGGGGCCGGCGCAGGGTCCGCGCCATGACCCAGGACGCCTCCCCCGCCCTCGACCTGCATGACGTCCGCAAGGGCTACGCCACCCCCCAGGGCCGGCTGGAGGTGCTGCGCGGCGTCTCCCTGACCCTGCCGCGGGGCGAGAGCCTGGCTCTGACCGGCGAATCCGGCTCGGGCAAGAGCACGCTGCTGCATCTCGCCGGGGGCCTGGATGCGCCCGACGGGGGCGAGATCCGGGTGGCCGGGCAGCCGACCTCGGGCCTCGACGACGGCGGCCGGGCGGCGCTGCGGCGCGACCGGGTGGGGCTGGTGTTCCAGCAGTTCAACCTGATCCCCTCGCTGGACGTGGCCGAGAACCTCGCCTTCCAGGCCCGCCTCTCCGGCCGCGAGGACCCGGCCTGGACCGCCGAGCTCGCCCGTCGCCTGGGCCTCGAGGACCTGCTTCCGCGCTGGCCCGAGCAGCTCTCGGGCGGGCAGCAGCAGCGGGTGGCGATCGGCCGGGCGCTGGCCGCGCGCCCGGCGCTGATCCTGGCCGACGAGCCCACCGGCGCGCTGGAC
>CAXGVP010000396.1:0-4467 GCA_964013055.1 uncultured Albimonas sp. | reverse complement strand
GGGGGGCGCCTCCGGACACCTCGGCCGTGGCGCGCCTCGCCGCCCGCGCCTATCCCGACCGCGTCGCCATAAAGCGCCCGGAGCGCAAGCCGGGCGAGGCGCCGCGCTACCTGATGGCCGGGGGCAAGGGGGCGGTCCTGCCGCCGGACTCGGGGCTGGGCGCGCCGGGCGTCCTCGCCATCGCCGACACCGACGGCGACCTGCGCGAGGCGAAGATCCGGCGCGCGGCGCCCCTGAGCCTCTCGGACCTCGAAAGCCTGTTCCCGGCTCGCATCCGCGAGGTGGAGATCTGCGAATGGTCCCCGCGCGACCGCTCGGTGCTGGCGCGGCGTCGGCGGATGCTGGGGGCGCTGGCGCTCGCCGACCGGCCCTGGCGCGATGCGCCGGCCGAGGCGCGGGCGGCGGCGATGGCCGAGGGGGTGCGCGACCTCGGCCTCGACGCGCTGCCCTGGAGCGACGCGGCCCGCCGCCTGCAGTCGCGCGTGGCCTTCGCGCGGGCGCATGGCGCGGACCTGCCGGATTTCTCCGACGCGGCCCTGATGGAGCGCCTCGACGACTGGCTGACGCCGCTGCTGGGCGCGATGCGCCGGGCGGACGACCTGGGGAGCCTCGACCTCGTCTCGGCGCTGGAGGCGCGGCTGGACTGGCCGGCGCGGCAGGCGCTGGACGCGGCCGCCCCCGCGGCCTGGACGGCGCCCACGGGCACGCGCTGTCCCATCGACTACGGGCGCGAGCCGCCGGCGGTCGCGGTGCGGGTGCAGGAGGTCTTCGGACTGGACGCCCACCCCTGCATCGGCACCGCCGCGGGGCGCGCGCCGCTGCTGATCGACCTTCTGTCGCCCGCCCGCCGGCCCGCCGCGACGACGCAGGACCTGCCGGGCTTCTGGCGGGGCGCCTGGGCCGACGTGCGCCGCGACCTGCGGGGCCGCTACCTGCGCCACCCCTGGCCGGAAAAGCCGTGGGAGGCCGACGCCACATCGCGCGTGAAGCCCCGCGGGACCTGACGCGGGACCTGACCCCCGGAGCCCGACGCCGGGCCCCTGGAACGCGAACGGCCGCCCCGGGGGGCGGCCGTCGTCGTCGCGAAGGGGATGGGCCTCAGCCCTCGACCTTCGGCAGGTTCTCGAGGTGCGGCATGCCGATGGCGTGGTAGCCGCCGTCGACGAAGATCACCTCGCCGGTGGTCGAGGCGCCGTAGTCCGAGCAGAGCCACATCGCGGTGCCGCCGATATGCTCCAGCGTGGCGTTGGCCCGCATCGGCGAGTTGTCGGCCACCGTCTTGTAGACCCGCCGCGCGCCGCCCACGGCCGAGCCCGCCAGCGTGCGCATCGGCCCCGGCGACAGGGCGTTCACGCGGATGCCCTCGGGCCCGAGATCGTTGGCGAGATAGCGCACCGACGCCTCGAGCGCGGCCTTGGCCACGCCCATGACGTTGTAGTTCGGCATGATCCGCTGCGCGCCCAGGTAGGACATGGTCACGATCGACCCGCCGTCGGACATCAACGGCAGGATCCGCCGGCTCATGTCCACCAGCGAATAGCAGGAGATGTCCAGCGACTTCAGGAAGTTCGCCCGGCTGGTGTCGGCGAAGCGGCCCTGCAGCTCGGCCTTGTCCGAGAAGGCGATGGCGTGGATCAGGAAATCCACCTTGCCCCAGGACTTGTCCAGCGCCTCGCACACCGCTTCGAGGCTGGCCTCGTCCTGCACGTCGGCCGGCAGCAGCATCGCGGCGTCGACGCTGTCGGCCAGCGGCTTCACCCGGCGGCCGAAGTTCTCGCCCTGGTAGGTGAAGGCGAGCTCGGCGCCATGCTCGTGCAGGGTCTTCGCCACGCCCCAGGCGATGGAGTGGTCGTTGGCCACCCCCATCACCAGGCCGCGCTTGCCCGCCATCAGGTTGCTCACGGAGCCGCGCGGGCCCACGGGGGTCTCGGATGCCGGCATCGCTAAATTCCCGTCCTCAGCCGTGGTACCGGCTGAGGGCGAGCGTCGCGTTGGTGCCCCCGAAGCCGAAGGAGTTCGACAGCACCGTGTCGAGCCCCGCGTTGTCGACGCGCTCCATCGCGATCTCGGCCGGGTCCAGCTCGGGGTCGAGCTGGGTGATGTTGGCCGAGGCGGCGATGAAGTCGTTCTGCAGCATCAGGAGGGAATAGATCGCCTCCTGCACGCCGGTCGCGCCCAGCGAATGCCCGGTGAGCGACTTGGTCGAGCTGGTGAGCGGCATGTCGTCGCCGAACACCCGGCGCATGGCCTTGATCTCGGTGACGTCGCCGGCGGGCGTCGAGGTGCCGTGGGCGTTGACGTACTGCACCTTGCGGTCGCCCAGGGTCTCCAGCGCCAGCTTCATGCAGCGCTCGGCCCCCTCGCCCGAGGGGGCGACCATGTCGTAGCCGTCGGAGGTCGCGCCGTAGCCGGTGACCTCGGCGTAGATCTTGGCGCCGCGGGCCTTGGCGTGCTCGAGTTCTTCAAGGACGACCACCCCGGCGCCGCCGGCAATTACAAAACCGTCGCGGGTGGCGTCGAAGGGGCGCGAGGCGGTCGAGGGCGTGTCGTTGTACTTCGAGCTCATCGCGCCCATGGCGTCGAAGAGGCAGGACAGGGTCCAGTCCAGCTCCTCGCCGCCGCCGGCGAAGACGATGTCCTGCTTGCCCCACTGGATCTGCTCCGCGCCGTTGCCGATGCAATGCGCCGAGGTCGAGCAGGCCGAGGTGATCGAGTAGTTGATCCCCTTGATCTTGAACGGCGTCGCGAGGCAGGCGGAGTTGGTCGAGCTCATCCCGCGGGTGACCATGAACGGCCCCATCCGCTTGGGGGAGCCCTTCTCGACCACGATGTTGTGGGCCGCGAACAGGTTCTTGGTCGACGGCCCGCCCGAGCCCATCACCAGACCGGTGCGGGGGTTGGAGACGTCCGACTCCTCCAGCCCGCTGTCGGCGATGGCCTGCTGCATGGCGATGAAGTTGAACGCCGCCCCGTCGCCCATGAAGCGCAGGTTGCGCTTGTCGACGGCCTCGGCCAGGTCGATCTGCGGGGCCCCGTGCACCTGGCTGCGGAAGCCGTGCTGGGCGTAGTCGTCGGCCTTGACGATGCCGGACTTGCCCTCGCGCAGGCTGGCCAGAACCTCCTGGGCGCTGTTGCCGATGGAGGAGACGATCCCCAGTCCGGTGATCACGACGCGGCGCATATTCAGCGGCCTCCCTGTGCCTCGTTCCTGGCGCGCGGCACGGCCATGCGGGAGGGTCCCGCGGCCGGGCGCTCCGGGGCCTTCAGGTCCCGGCTGCGTTCGGACTCAGCTGTCCTGAAACAGTCCCACGCGCATGTCGCTCACCGCATAGGTGGGCTCTCCGTCGGCGGTTACCACCCCGTCGGCGATGCCCATCTTCAGGCGGCGGTCGATCACGCGCTTCATGTTCACCTCGAAGCGCAACAGCTTCGTGTCGGGCGTGACCATCTTGGTCAGCTTCACCTCGCCCACGCCCAGCGCGCGGCCGCGGCCCAGCATGCCCTTCCAGCCCAGGTAGAAGCCGGTCAGCTGCCACAGGGCGTCCAGCCCGAGGCAGCCGGGCATCACCGGGTCGCCGAGGAAGTGGCACTGGAAGAACCACAGGTCCGGGGTCACGTCGAACTCGGCGACCACCTGGCCCTTGCCATGCTCGCCGCCGTCTTCGGTGATCGAGGTGATGCGCGAGATCATCAGCATCGGAGGGGCCGGAAGCTGCGCGTTGCCGGGGCCGAAAAGCTCGCCCCTCGCGCAGGCCATCAGGCCGTCGTAGTCGTAGCTGTTCGCCCGTTCGCTGCTCATGCTCTGGTCGTTCGCCCCCTGCGCGAGCCTCTCGCCATCATCGCGCTCCCCTAGCACCGGCTTGGAGCAGGAGGCAAGCGCCGGGGCGGCCCGCGCCGGAGGCGGGAGGCGCCTGCGGCGGGGCTTGCGGCCATGACTCTCTTGAAATCCGGGGGTTTCGGGCTGTATTCAGCTCGGTCATGGACAGTTTATCGACCGCAAGCGGACCCGAGGCGCGCACCCGGGCAGCCAGCTGGCTGGCGAAGGCCGGGCTTCGCCCGACCCGCCAGAGGCGGACGCTTGCGCTGCTTCTGAAGGGCGACGGCCGGGACCGCCATGTCACCGCCGAAAGCCTGCACGATGCGGCGCGCTCCGCCGGCGACCCGGTCAGCCTGGCGACCGTCTACAACACCCTGCGCAGCTTCACCGAGGCCGGCCTGATGGCCGAGATCACGGTGGACGGCGCGCGCAGCTACTACGACACCCGCGTCGAGGATCATCCCCATTTCTACTGGGAGGCCGACGGCCGCCTGACCGACGCGCCCCGCGACTCGGTGCGCATCGAGCAGCTGCCGGACGCCCCCGAGGGGACCGAGATCTGCAAGGTCGACGTGGTGATCCGCCTGCGCAGCCGCTGATCCGCCGCTCCCCGATTCCCTGACGAGGCGCGTCGCGGAAGCGGCGCGCCT
>CAXGVP010000395.1:0-4484 GCA_964013055.1 uncultured Albimonas sp. | reverse complement strand
CGCCCCACCGCGCCGCTGGTCGCCCGCCCTGGCGACGTCGGCGCGCCGCTGGCCTTCGCCCGCGGGCTGGAGGTGCGGCTGCGCTTCGCCGAGGCGGGCCGGGACTCGGTGCTGCTGGCGGGGGTGCTGGCCGAGGTCCTCTCGGGCCATGCCGACGTCAACAGCTTCGCCGAGACGGTGCTGGTCGACGCCGAGGGGGCCGAGCGGGCCCGCTTCCGCCCCCGCGCCGGATCGAGGCCCCTGCTGTGACCCCCGCCGGAGACCCCGACGAGCCCCCCGGCCGCGAGCCTCCGGAAGGCGCATCCCCCCAGACGCCCGGGGCGCCCGCCCCCGTCGCGCCGCCGCGCACGGTGCTGCCCTTCGGCTTGGGCGCCCCGGAGGCCCCGCCGCGCACCGTCCTGCCCGCAGGCTTCGGCCAGGCGAGCGCCGAGGCGCCGCGCCGCGCCGCGCCCGCGTCGCCGCCGGAAGCCGGGCCCGCCCTCGCGCCCCCCGAGCCGGCCGCCCCTGCGCCCGCACCGCCGCCGCGGTCCCCGCGCGAGGATCCGCGGCTGGCGGCGCTGGCGGCGGATCCCTCGGACTGGGACGTGTTCGCGGCCGCCATGCTGGTCGGCGCCGTGCACCGCGACGCCCCCGGCCCCGGCCGCGCCGGGCGGATCGAGGACGAGCCGATCCGCTTCGGCCAGGACCCGGTGCGCAGCCTGCACGGCTCTCCGCTGCGCTCGGCCGGCTGGACCCGGCGCGGCGGGCGCGAGGTGTTCGAGCTGCGCCAGTCCGCCTTCGGCGCGCTGGGCCCCGACGGCCCGCTGCCCGCCCATGTCACCGAGGACGCGATCCAGGAGCTTCGCGAGGGCCGCCCCTGGCTGGTGGGCTTCCTCGACGTCTTCACCCACCGCCTGACCATGCTGCTGGTCCGCGCCTGGCAGAGCGCGCGGATCGCGCCCAGCCGCGCGCTGGGCCGCGACGATCCCTGGCCCGCGTGGATCGCCAGCCTCTACGGCGCCGGCCCCGCCGCCTTGCGCGACCGCGACGCGATGCCCGACGACCTGAAGCGCTACGCCTCGGGCTGGCTCGCCTGGGGGCGGCGCTCGGTTCCGGCGCTGGAGGGGGTGATGGGGCTCGCCTGCGACGCGCCGGTCGAGGTGCTGGAGCATTCGCCCGAATGGCTGCCGATGCAGCCCGCCGACCAGACCCGCCTCGGCGTCGCCGCCACCACCCTGGGGGGCGAGGCGACGCTGGGCCCGCGGTTCTTCTCGGTCGAGGGCAAGGTCCGGGTGCGCACCCGCCCGATGAGCCTGGCCGCCTACCGCGCCCTGCTGCCCGGCGGCGCCCGCCACGCCGTCGCCCGCGACGCCGCCCGCGCCGTGCTGGGCCTCGGCCGCGCCTGGGAGCTGAACCTGGTCCTGAAGCGGGAGGAGACGCCGCCCCCCGTGCTCGACGGCGGCCTGCGCCTGGGGTGGGAGACCTGGCTCGCCAGCCCCGCCCGCAGCGCCGACCCGGACGACCTCGTGCTCCAGGGCGAGACGCCCGCGATGAGGGCTGACGCAACGACAGCGCTGGGCTAGGCTTCGCCGCGCCGGGCCGGCCCCAGGGGGGGCGGGGCCGCGGCGGATTTGATCGAGAGGGGACTTCATGAGCGACATCAAGCGCGCCGACGTTCTGGCGAAACTGAACATCCCCACCCGCAAGGCGGTCGAGAACGCGATGGCCTCGGCCAAGCTGCGCCGCAACCCCTATGTCGAGTTCGTCCACTGGGTCGAGCAGCTGGCCCTGACCGACAACGGCGACCTGCAACGGATCTGCGCGCATTTCAGCGTGGATCCGTCGCGGCTGGCCAAGGACCTGACCGGGGCCATCGACCTGCTGCCGCGGGGCTCGACCTCGATCCACGACATCTCCGAGCAGATCTTCGAGGCGGCCAAGACCGGCTGGGTCTACGCCTCGCTGATGTTCAAGACCGACGTCGTGCGTTCGGGCCACATCCTCTACGGCGTGCTGGAGACGCGCAGCCTGGCGCTGCAGCTCTTCGACATGTCCTCGGAGTTCCGGCGCATCGACGCGGTCAAGCTCGCCGCCGATTTCTCCGCCATCGTCGAGGGCTCGATCGAGGATGGCGCGCGCTCGCTCGGCGCCGCCGCCGGCCACGCGGGCGAGAGCTCGGGCGCCGTGAAGGGTACCGCCGCGGGGGGCTCGGCGCTGGAGACCTATGCGGTCGACCTGACGGCGCGCGCGAAACAGGGCCTGATCGACCCCATCGTCGGCCGCGACGCCGAGATCCGCCAGATCGTCAACATCCTGATGCGCCGGCGCCAGAACAACCCGATCCTCACCGGCGAGGCCGGCGTGGGCAAGACCGCGGTGGTCGAGGGCTTCGCCATGCGGCTTGCGCGGGGCGACGTGCCCCCGCAGCTCAAGGACGTGCAGCTGCACATGCTCGACGTCGGGCTGATGCAGGCCGGCGCCTCGATGAAGGGCGAGTTCGAACAGCGCCTGCGCTCGGTGATCGAGGAGGTGCAGGGCTCCGAGACGCCGATCATCCTCTTTATCGACGAGGCCCACACCCTGATCGGCGCCGGCGGCGCGGCGGGCACCGGGGATGCGGCCAACCTGCTCAAGCCGGCGCTGGCGCGGGGCGAACTGCGCACCATCGCCGCCACCACCTGGGCCGAATACAAGCGCCACATCGAGAAGGACCCCGCCCTTACCCGCCGCTTCGAGCCGGTGAAGATCGAGGAGCCCTCGGAGGAGCGCGCCCTGCTGATGATGCGCGGCGTCGCCACCACGCTGGAGACCCACCACAAGGTGCAGGTGCTGGACGAGGCGCTGGAGGCGGCCGTCGCCCTGTCGAGCCGCTACATCCCCGCCCGCCAGCTGCCCGACAAGTCGGTCAGCCTGATCGACACCGCCTGCGCGCGGGTCGCCGTCTCCCAGCACGCGGTCCCGGCGGAGGTGGACGACAGCCGCCGGCGCATCGACGCGCTGGTGGTGGAACAGGCGATCATCGGCCGCGAGAAGGCCATCGGCCTCGAGGTCGCCGACCGCGCCGCCTCGGTCGAGGCCGCGCTGGTCGCCGAGAAGGCGCGTCTCGTGGGCCTCGAGGAGCGCTGGGAGGCCGAGCGCGCCCTCGTCGCCGAGGTGCTTCGCCTGCGCGCGGCCCTGCGCGACGGCCAGCACGCGGTGGAGGCGACCGGCTCGGCGATGGAGGAGGCGGCCGACGCCGCTCCGCCCGTCGACCCCGACGCGCCCCCGCCGCTGGACGAGGCCGCCCGCGCGGCGCTGACCGGGGAGCTCAGGGGCAAGCTCGACGCGCTGGCCGAGCTGCAGGGCGAGAGCCCGCTGATCCTGCCCACCGTCGACCGCCAGGCCGTCGCCTCGGTGGTCGAGGACTGGACCGGGATCCCGGTCGGGCGGATGGTGGGCAACGAGATCACCCGCCTGCTGACCCTGTCCCAGACCCTCGCCGCGCGCGTGATCGGCCAGGATCACTCGATGGACCTGATCGCGCGGCGGGTGCAGACCTCCCGCGCGGGCCTGACGGCGCCGGAGAAGCCGGTGGGGGTGTTCCTGCTCGCCGGCCCCTCGGGCGTGGGCAAGACCGAGACCGCGCTGGCCCTGGCCGAGGCGCTCTACGGCGGCGAGCAGAACCTGATCACCATCAACATGTCCGAGTTCCAGGAGGCGCACACCGTCTCCACCCTCAAGGGCGCGCCGCCGGGTTATGTCGGCTATGGCGAGGGCGGAGTGCTGACCGAGGCGGTGCGGCGTCGCCCCTATTCGGTGGTCCTGCTGGACGAGGTCGAGAAGGCCCACCCCGACGTGCACGAGATCTTCTTCCAGGTCTTCGACAAGGGCACGATGGAGGACGGCGAGGGCCGCCGGATCGACTTCCGCAACACCCTGATCCTGCTGACCTCCAACGTCGGCTCGGACCTGATCATGAAGATGTGCGAGGACCCCGAGCTGATGCCCGAGCCCGAGGCGATGGCCACCGCCCTGCGCCCGCCGCTGCTCGACGTGTTCCCGCCCGCGCTGCTCGGCCGCCTGTCGGTGATCCCCTATGTTCCGCTGTCGGACACGATGATCGACGCGATCACGAAGCTGAAGCTCGGCTCGATCCAGCGCCGCGTGCGCGCCGCCCACGGGGCCGAGCTGACCTGGACCGACGCCACGCTCGCCCTGATCCGCGAGCGCTGCACCGAGCTGGAAAGCGGCGGGCGGATGATCGACGCGGTGCTGACCAATTCCATGCTCCCCGCGATCTCCGAGGAGGCGCTCAAGCGCATGGCCGAAGGCCGTCCGCTGCACGCCGTCTCGGTCGACGCCGCGGAGGGGCGGTTCGTGTACGAGTGCACCTGACGGGAGACGAGGCGATGAGCAGGATCCGCAAAGACGCGCGCCGCGCGGCGCTGGGCTTGGGGGCGGCGATGCTCGCCGGGTGCACCGCCTCGATCGGGGGTCCGGCGCCGCCGCCGCTGCCCGAGTTCACC
>CAXGVP010000394.1:0-4491 GCA_964013055.1 uncultured Albimonas sp. | reverse complement strand
CGGCGCAGGGGTTGCAGTCATGCGAAGCGGCCTCCGGCGCCGGCGGGGGGGGGGACGATCCCGCAGGCTAGGCCGCCCCGCGCGCCGGGTCGATGACCCGCCAGGTAATCGGCGCGCCTCAGCCCAGCTCGAAGGTGGTCACGCCCCAGGTCCAGCCGATCGGCAGGTCCGGCGCCTCGCCCCTGTACATCCGCGCGGTCTCGAACACGGGCGCGAGCCCCGCGGCCTCGGCCAGGGCGACGGCGGGGGCGTTCGCCTCCGGCACGTCGAGGCTGATCGCGGCGCCCCCCGGCGCCAGGGCGCAGAGGGCCGCGAACAGCCCGTGCGCCGCCGCGTCCTCGAGCGCGAACAGCGGCCCGATCTTGCAGCCCTCGCGACACGCGCGGATCGTGCCGACGCCGACCAGCGCGCCGTCCCGGAACGCGGCCAGCGACCACCGCCGCACGCCCGGCGCAGGCAGCAGCCAGCCGGTCGCGAAACGGTCGCGCGGCGCGCCGTAGCAGGCCCGGTCCAGCGCCAGGATCGCCGGCAGGTCCCCCTGCCCCGGCGCCCGGATCTCGATCCCCGCCGGCGCCTCCGGCGACGCCGCCGGAACGCCGGTGAAGCGCAGGTTGCGCCCCACCCGTTCGAACCCCGACCTGCGATAGGCGTCCTGCTGGGCCGGCACCCCGTCGAGCCCCACCGTCCGCTCGCCCAGGTAGTGCATCCCCGCCTCCCAGATCGCGAGCCCGCAGCCGGTCCCCCGAACCTCCGGACGCGCGATGTAGAAGCCCAGGAACCCGAAGCTGGCCGAGATCCGCACCACCGAGATGCAGGAGGCCGGCGCCCCCTCCCGCCACGCCATCCAGAACCCCCGGGGATCGGCCGCATAGAAGGCCGCAAGGTCGTCCAGCCCCGGGTTCCACCCCTCGGCCGCCGCCCAGTCGAGCGCGGTGGCGAACTCCTCCGGCAACGCAGGTCGGATGGTGAAACCGGGCGGGGGGACGTAGAGCGTATTCGGCATGTCCCGGAAAGGCCTCGCCCCCGGCCGGCCTGTCAAGCGTCATGCGCCTCGAATTGAAACGATCCCTCAAGGCGCGGCGCCGCCGACGGGGTCGGCGGGCGGGCGCCTTCCGCGCCGCAGGCGCGGAACAGAGCCGTCCCGCCGGCCGCCCCCCGGGCGCCCTTCAGGCCGCCCGCATCCCCGGCAGGCCGTGCATCGCCTCCGCCAGCCGCACCGCCGCGGCGACGCCGTCGATCACCGGCAGCCCCGCCTCCGCGGCCATGCCCGCGGCCAGATGCGCCATCCCCGCGCAGCCCAGCACCACCGCCTCGATCCCGTCCTCGGCCGCCGCCCGCAGCACCTCGTCGCGCACCGCGCGCGCCGAGGCGTCGGGATCCGTCTCCAGCGCCAGCACCGGCACGCCCGAGGCCCGCACCCGCGCGCAGCGCTCCGCGAACCCGTAGCGCGCCGCGTTCTCCGCGATCACCGGAACCGAGACCGCCAGCGTGGTCACCACCGAGAACCGCCGCCCCCGCAGCGCCGCCGCCATCATCCCCGCCTCGCCGATGCCGATCACCGGATGCGGCGCGCGGGCCTTCAACTCCCACACCCCGGTGTCGTCGAAACAGGCGATGATCGCCGCCGCGGGCGCCAGCCGGGCGGTCTCCGCCTCATGCAGCGCGAACAGATGCGGCGCCGCCGCCTCCCCGTCCTCGCGCCCCTGGATGGCGGGCGGCGCGCCCGCCGGGTTCACCGCCACGATCTCCGTCCCCGGCCCCGCCACGGCCCGCCCCGCCTCCCCGATCGCGCGGGTCATCGAGGCGGTGGAATTCGGGTTCACGATCAGCAGGCGCATCGCCCTCACACCATCCCCTTGCCGGCGTCCGAGGGCCCGCGCGCCTTGCGCCGGCGCATCAGCGCCACTGTCCCCAGCGCCCCGCAGATGATCACGAAGCTGAACACCGTGGTCAGCGTCCCCAGCGCATAGAGCACCGGCGTGGTCACGTTGGTGGTCATCCCGAAGATCTCCAGCGGCAACGTGTTCCTCGACCCCGCGGTCATCAGCGTGCGCGCGAACTCGTCATAGCTCAGCGTGAAGCCGAACAGCGCCACCCCGATCAGCGACGGCCCGATGATCGGCAGCACCACATGGCGCACCGTCTGCCAAGGCGTCGCGCCCAGGTCGCGCGCGGCCTCCTCGTAGCTCTTGTCGAAGCGGTTGAACACCGCGAACATGATCAGCAGGCCGAAGGGCAGCGTCCAGGTCAGCTGCGCCCCGAAGGCCGAGCTGAACCAGTTCGGCGTGATGCCCGCGATGTCGAACATCAGCCCCACGCCCAGGCTCACCAGGATCGACGGGATGATCAGCGAGGTCACCGCGACATAGAACAGCCAGGTCGCCCCGAAGAACCTGCGCCGGAACGCCAGCCCGGCCATCACCGAGACCACCACGGTCACCACCATCACCATCAGCCCCAGCATGAAGCTGCGCGAGAACGACCCCCAGAAGTCCCCCACCGCCTGCTGCTCGAACAGGTCGAAGAACCAGTGCACCGAGACCCCGTTCATCGGGAAGGTCAGCCCCCCCTGCGGCCCCTGGAAGCTCAGGATCGCGATGGTCACGATCGGCCCGTACAGGAACGCCACGAACAGCGCGAAGAAGATCGCCAGCACATAGAACGACAGCCCGCGTTTCCCGTCCATCGCTCAGAGCTCCTTGCGGATGTCGACCAGCCGCAGCATCACGGCGATCATGATCAGCACCGTGATCAGCAGCACCACCGCCGAGGCCGCCGCCGCCGGGTATTGCAGCAGCGCGATCTCGTTCTGGATGATCCGCCCCACCGACGCCGACTGCGACCCGCTCATGAAGCGCACGGTGATGAAGTCCCCCATCACCAGCGTCACCACGAAGATCGAGCCGATCATCAGCCCCGGCTTCGACAGCGGCAGGATCACGTTGGTCAGGATCTGGACCCCGTTCGCCCCCTGGTCCCGCGCCGCCTCGATCAGGCTGCGGTCGATGCGCATCATCGAGTTGAAGATCGGCACCACCATGAACAGCGTGTAGAGATGCACGAAGGCCAGCACGACCGCGAAATCCGAGAACAGCAGGAACTCCAGCGGCGCGTCGATCGCGCCGATCCCCTGCAGGAACTGGTTCGCCAGCCCGTTGCGCCCCAGGAACGGCACCCAGGAGATCATGCGGATGATGTTCGAGGTCCAGAACGGGATCGTGCAGACCAGGAACAGCGCCACCTGCCACACGGTCGAGCGGATGTGGAAAGCCAGGAAATAGGCCGCCGTGAAGCCGATCGAGGCGGTGAACAGCCACGACAACGCCACGTATTTCAGCGTGTTGAGATAGGTCGCCCAGGTCACCGACGAGCTCAACAGGTACTCGTAGTTCTCGAAGGTGAAGTCGGGGAAGAAGTCCCACTCGTTGTAGCCCCAGAAGCTCACGGTGAAGATCACCGCGATGGGGATCAGCAGGAACACCGCCAGCACCAGCACAAGCGGGCTGACCAGCAGCCACGACGCCAGCCAGCCCGGCAGCGCGCGCACCTCGGAGGCCTGCGATTTGCGGGCCGGCGGCGCGGCCTCCACGGGCATGTCGGTCATCTCGGCGTCCCTGCGTCTCGAACCCCGGCCCCCGCCGCGCAGGCGGAGGCCGGATGCGTGCATCGGGGTCGGCGGGCGGGCGCCTTTCGCGCCGCAGGCGCGAAACAGAGCCGTCCCGCCGACCGACCGCTCAGGCGGCGATGAACTCGTTCCACTTGCGCACGAGGTACTTGTTCTCGTCCATCACCGCGTTCCAGCAGGCGACCGAGCCCATGCGCTCGTAGAACGAACCGCCGTCGCGGACCTCGCCGGCCTGGGCCATCACGTCGCCGAACGGGTTGGCGATCGGCTCCACGGCCTCCTTGCCCTCGAACCAGTAGCCCCACTCGTTCTCCGACATGAACTCCTTGGAGGTCTCGGGCACCGCCGAGTAGTAGCCCTGCCGCATCAGGAAGCCGCCGACCCAACCCGAGAGATACCAGTTGATGTACTCGTAGGCCGCCTCGAGCTCGATCCCCGACAGCGCCGCCGACAGGCCAAGCCCGCCGCCCCAGGACCGGTAGCCCTCTTCAAGCGGCTGGTAGACGCAGGGGATGCCCTTCGACTTCACCGCGGTGATCGCGGGCGACCACATCGACTGGATCACCACCTCGCCCGAGGCCATGAAGTTCACGCTCTCGTCGAAGCTCTTCCAGAAGGCGCGGAACTGGCCGCGCTTCTTGGCCTCGGTGAAGATCGCGATGGTCTTGTCGATCTCCTCCGGGGTCATGTTGCCCTTGTCGCCGTAGGAGATCTCGCCCATCGACTCGCAGACCATGGCCATGTCCATGATCCCGATCGAGGAGATGTCTAGGATCGAGGCCTTGCCCTGAAACTCGGGGTTCAGCAGCTCATGCCAGTTCTTGATCGGGCGGCCGATCAGGTCGGGGCGGATGCCCAGCGTGTCG
>CAXGVP010000393.1:0-4498 GCA_964013055.1 uncultured Albimonas sp. | reverse complement strand
GGCTTGTCCTTGACCCCGTCGGGCGAGTCGCTCAGGCATCAGACGCGATGGACGGCTTCGGGGAACAGGCGCGGCCCTGTTCCCGGGTGAGTCAGGAGCCCGCCGGAGGCTCCCCCCTCGCCGATCCGCAGCACCGCCCATCCAAATCGCGCCCCAGCCAAGCCCGCCCGCAGGGCGCCTGCAGACCGCTGCCGACCCGGCGCCGGGAAGCCACGCCCGCCCCCGCCCGGCGCGCGCCCCCTTCCCTTCCGGCCGCCTGCAAGGCATAGACCGCCGCTCAACACACACCCAGGGACCGGACCCATGACCTACGCACCCAAGTCCGATTTCCTGCACGCCGTGGTCGAGCGCGACCTGGTGCAGGACTGCACGGATCTCGAGGGCCTCGACGAGGCGCTCCTGGCGGGCGAGGTTCCGGGCTATATCGGCTTCGACTGCACCGCCGACAGCCTGCATGTCGGTCACCTGACCGGCATCATGCTGCTGCGCTGGCTGCAGACCACCGGCCACAAGCCGATCGCGCTGATGGGCGGGGGCACCACCCGCATCGGCGACCCCTCGGGCAAGGACACCCAGCGCCAGCTTCTGACCGACGAGATCATCGGCCAGAACATGGACGGCATCCGCGCGATCTTCAGGAACTACCTGTCGTTCACCGAACAGGGCGGCAACGCCATCCAGCCCAACAACGCCGAGTGGCTGGACCAGCTCAACTACATCGACTTCCTGCGCGACTACGGCCGCCACTTCACCATCAACCGCATGCTGACCTTCGACAGCGTGCGGCTGCGCCTCGACCGCGAGCAGCCGCTGACCTTCCTCGAGTTCAACTACATGCTGCTGCAGGCCTACGACTTTCTGGAGCTGAGCCGGCGCACCGGCTGCCGGCTGCAGATGGGCGGCTCGGACCAGTGGGGCAACATCGTCAACGGCGTCGAGCTGACCCGCCGCGTCGACGGCCGCCAGGTGTTCGGCCTGACCGCGCCGCTGCTGACCAAGCCCGACGGGACCAAGATGGGCAAGACCGCCGGCGGCGCCGTCTGGCTCAACGAGGACCGGCTGGGCAACTTCGAGTTCTGGCAGTACTGGCGCAACGTCGAGGACGTGCAGGTCGAGCAGCTGCTCAAGCGCTTCACCGAGCTGCCGCTGGACGAGTGCCGCCGCCTCGGCGCCCTGGCCGGCTCGGAGATCAACGAGGCCAAGGTGATCCTCGCCAACGAGGTCACGAAACTCGCCCGCGGCGAGGCCGCCGCGAAGGCCGCCGAGGCCACCGCCCGCGAGGTGTTCGAGCGCGGCGGCGCCGGCGAGGATCTGCCCACCTTCGCCCTCACCGCCGAGGAGGCCTCGGGCGGCGTCTCGATCGTGCAGCTCTTCGTGAAGGCCGGCCTGGCGAAATCGGGCAAGGACGCCAAGCGCCTGATCTCCGAGGGCGGCGCCCGGCTCGCCGACGAGGCGGTGACCGACGCCGGCCTGGTCCTTCAGGCCGAGGCCTTCGCGACCGGCCCCCTGAAGCTCTCCGCCGGGCGCAAGCGCCACGCGCTGGTCAAGCTCGACTGAGCCGGCCTGCCGTCGCAACGCGGAAGGCAACGCAGAAGGCCCCGGGCGCGCCCGGGGCCTTTTTCGTTCCGGCTCACTTGTCGGTCTCGAACAGGTCCGGATAGGGATCCTCGGCGTCGGGGTCGGGGCGCGAGGGCGCCAGCAGGCGGCGCAGGATGCCCGGCGTCAGGATCGAGAGCGGGTTGGCCGAGACCTGCGGGTCGGCCGCATCGCCCGAGACGGTGAAGTTCATCGCGAACAGGCCCTCGCCCTCGCCGCCGAACAGCTCTCCGAGGACGGGAATGTTGTTGAGGATCCCGTTCACCGCATAGGCCGGCGTCAGCACGCCCTGCAGGTCCAGCCGCTCGGCGTTCATGTCGTAGTCGCCGTTCACCTTGAGCGCCAGCAGAGGCCCCGTCGCCAGCGCGTCGGTCACGGTCACGATGCCGCCGTTCAGGCGGAACGGCGCCTCGACCCGCTCGAAGTAATAGCCGCCCTCGTATTCGGCCTCGGACCGGCGCTCGATGATCCCGTCGCGGCGCGCGATGGTCACCACGTTGTCGAGCGCCTTGCGCCCGGCCACCCGCAGGCCGGTGAGCTCGGCCACGCCCTCCAGCACCGACTCGCCCGGCGGCAGGCGGCCGCGCACCCGCAACGTGCCGCCCTGCACCGCGTCCGAGATCGACAGGTCGTCCAGAAGCCGCCCCGCGTCGTCGCTGCGCAGCGTGACCGAGATGCCCCCGCGCCGCCCCTCGCGATAGCGCAGCCGCGCGTCGCTCCCGCCGTTGACCGCGCCCGCGACCCGCACCGCGGTCACCCCGCGCTGGCGGCGGATCTCGCCCGTCGCGCCGTGCAGCGAGACGCCCTCGACCAGCGTCGCCACGTCGAAGGCCAGCTCCCCGCGCAGGTCGGGGATCCCGGCCAGCGGATCGGCGCCCTCGGTCGAGGCGTCGTCGTCGGGGTTCCCGCCCGCCGCCGGCGCCGGCCGGCCGCGCGCCTCGGCCATGCGGTCGCGCCGCGCGGTCAGCGCGGCGATGTCGAGCAGCCGCCCCCTGGCCGAGACCGCCAGCGCCCCGTCCTCGCCGCCCCGCACCTCGATCGCCGCATCCAGCACCCCGTCCAGCGCCAGCCGGTCCAGCGCGACCCGTCGCAGGGCCGCGCCCGCGCCGAGCCGCGCCCGGCCCCGCGCGCTCAGCCCCGCGGCCGAGAGGTCAAAGGCCTCCAGCATCACCGAGCCGTCGTCGCCCAGCCGCCCCGAGACTCGCAGCCGCCCGGGGGTCCCCGCCGCCTTCTCCCAGCCGATCTCGGCGATGCGCAGCGCCGCGGGGCCGAGGTCGGCGGTCACCGCGAAGGCCTCGCCGATGCTCTCCCCGGTCAGCTGCACCTGCGCCGGGATCCGGCCCGAGGGCATCTCCAGCCCCGGGCTCAGGCCGAATTCGGCCAGGTCCGCCGGGCGCAGGGTCAGGCCGGCGGTGATGTCGCGCCGCTGCTCGGCGGGCAGGCTGGCGTCGAAGCGCTCGGTCCACGACACCTGCGCCGACCGCCCGTCGATCGAGGCCGCGCCCCACAGGCGTAAGTCGTCGGGCGTCGCCTCCAGCCGCAGGTTGTCCGAGACGATGCGCGGCCCGTCGTCCGGCGCGGTCATCGCCAGCGAGCGGATCCGCGCCGAGGCCTCGACGCCCACGTCGTCCACGTCGAGATCCTTGAGCAGGCGGAACGACAGCCGCGCCTCGACCTCGGCGCGCCCCTCGATGCCGCTCAGGTCCGCGCCGAGCTTGCGCGTCAGGCGCAGCGGCGGCTGGTCGATCAGCGCCAGCAGGTCCGCGAGCCGCCCCTCGCCCCGGATCACCGGCGCGGCGGGCTGCGGGTCCTCGACCAGGTCGGGGATCACGAAGCGCGAGCCCGCGAGCGAGATCGGCTCCCCCCCCGGCGGCGTGGTCTGCGCCGCGTCGAACGCCATCTCGAAGCGCGACAGGGTGACGTGGCCGGTGCCCTGCGCGCCGGTCAGCTCGGGCATCCCCTCGAGGATCGAGCCCGAGAGATCCGCGAAGCCGAAGGCCAGCGTCACCTCCGGCGTCTCGCCGGGGGCCATCCAGAAGGCGCCGGACATCGAGGTGATGGTCGCCGCGTCGACGTTGGCCTCCACCCACTCCCGCGCGCCGGGGGCCGCGAACCGCGGCCAGGCGCGCTTGAGCGCCTCCGCCCCGAAGCCGTCCGAGCCGAAGCGCAGCGCCAGCCGCGGGCCCGCGTCCTCCAGCGTCGCCAGGCCCTCGGCGTGCAGGCGCATCTCGCCCGCCTCCCCGAAGGCGGCGGGCAGGTCGAGGGCGGTCAGCTCCAGCCGGCGCTCGGCCGGCATCGCCTCGGCCTGCAGACGCCCGCCGGCGAAGACCGCCGGGGCCACGAAGCCCGCGGCCTCGCTCGCCTCCAGCCGGTCGATGGCGAGATCCACGCTCCATCCCGCCGGCGTCCCCGCCTCGGCGCCGCGGCCCCAGGGGGTCGCGCGGCCCGACAGCTCCACCGTCCCCGCCGGCCCCGAGACCGACAGGCGCGAAAGCTCCAGCACGCCGCTCGCCCGCGACCAGGAGGCCTCGGAGCGGGCCCCGTCGATCCGGTCGAAGGGCGCCTCCAGCCCCTCGGCGACGACGGCGCCGGGGCCCAGGGCCAGGCGGCCGTCGATGCTCTGCACCGCGCCGTCGGCGTCCACCGTCAGCTCCGCCGTGCCCGAGGCGAGGCTGCGCACGCCCTCCAGCCCGCCCAGCGCCGGCGCCATCGCCAGCTGCGACACCGGCAGGTCGGTCACCGTCGCCCGGGCGGTGATCGTGCCGTCGTCGCGGGCGCGCTCGCCGCTGAGGGTCAGGTAGGGGGCGGGCGCGTCGGGATCGAGGTCTCCGGCCTCGGGATAGTCGCGCGGGCCGGCGTCGAGCATCGCGCCCTGCAGGGTGCGGCGCACGGGATCGTCGAA
>CAXGVP010000392.1:0-4506 GCA_964013055.1 uncultured Albimonas sp. | reverse complement strand
AGGTCCGCGCGGGCGAGATCGTGGGCATCGCCGGCGTCGCCGGCAACGGCCAGTCGGAGCTGCTGGAGGCGATCGCGGGCATCCGGGCGCTGGCCTCGGGCGGCATCGAGGTCTGCGGCGAGACCCGCACCGTCGCCGACCCGGCCGAGCTGCGCCGCATGGGCCTCGCCCACGTCCCCGAGGACCGTCACCGCATGGGGCTCGTCACCGCCTTCCAGGCCAAGGAGAACGTGATCCTGGGCTACCACGGCAACCCCGCCTATTCGCCGGGCCTGTTCCTCGACCGCGGGGCCATTCGAAAAGCCTGCGAGCAGCACATGGCGGATTTCGACGTGCGCCCGCCGAACCCGGACCTGAAGACCGCGAATTTCTCGGGCGGCAACCAGCAGAAGATCGTGCTGGCGCGCGAGATCGAGCAGGACCCCCAGGTCCTGATCGTCGGCCAGCCCACCCGCGGCGTCGACGTCGGCGCCATCGAGGCCATCCACCGCCGCCTGATCGAGCTCCGCGACGCCGGCAAGGCCATCCTCCTGGTCTCGGTCGAGCTCGACGAGATCCGGGCCCTCTCGGACCGCATCCTGGTGATGTTCGACGGCCGGGTGATGGGGGAGCTGTCGGAGGGGGCGGACGAGCGCGAGATCGGCTTGCTGATGAGCGGCGTCGAGCAGGAGGACGCGGCGTGAGTGGGGTGTGTTCGGACGCGCTACACTACGCTTTCCAGGGCCAGTTAGTCGAGATTTTGCAAGCACTTAATTCGCTCGTTAGGCTAGCACAAGCAATGGGGGGCTGACAATGTCAGCGCGCACCATTTGGCACCAATTGAAGTTTACTTTCAGCTACATGCTTCGCAGCGTCGGGTTCTGGAATATTTACTCGAGCTCGAATATCGGGCCGTTGGCTTTTCCTATTATGTTTGTGTTAGCCGTGCTCGCTGTGGGTTATTTGCTCGCAGGCAATGACACCCGGCCCCAGTTCGATATTTACGTGCAGAAATATTTTCCTGCACTGCTTTCGCTTGCGGTCTTTTGGGTTGTTCTCATCACTCACGTTCATGCGCGTCGAAAGCAACGGTTTGAGATGTATGAGCGAAAAATTCGGCTTTTGGTTGAGCTGGATGAGAAGTTCGCACAGGCACCGCGACTGCTGACACCGCACACGCTGCACAAAGAGTATTGTCCGAACCTCGCGGACGGAGATCATCGCTTGCTGAATGAGCTACGCTATCTGTTTGGAAGAACGGTGGCTCTCGAGGCCGAGCTCTACCTCGCGGCAAATAGTGAAGCCGCGAGGATGGATCGGAGGAGGAGGATACACGAGATGGTCGAAGTTGAGATGAGGGTCGCCCTTTGAACGCCCAACTCCCCCGCTGGGTCGATCTCGGCCTGATCCCGCTGCTGAACCTGATCGTGGCCTTCCTCGTCGCGGGCGGGGTGGTGTTGCTGATCGGGGAGAACCCGATCGAGGCGGTGGAGCATATCCTCTACGGGGCCTTCGGCTTCGGCGAGGGGATCGCCTTCACGCTGTTCTACGCCACCAACTTCATCTTCACCGGGCTCTGCGTCGCCGTCGCCTTCCACGCCTCGCTGTTCAACATCGGGGGCGAGGGGCAGGCCTATATCGGGGGGCTGGGGGTGGCGCTGGTGTGCCTCGCCTTCGACACCTTCCTTCCGTGGTGGATCATCGCGCCGCTGGCCATCGTCGCGGGCGCGGCCTTCGGGGCGGGGTGGGCCTTCGTCCCCGCCTATCTCCAGGCCAAGCGCGGCAGCCACATCGTGATCACCACGATCATGTTCAACTTCCTCGCGGCCTCGCTGATGGTCTACCTGCTGGTCAACGTCCTGAAGGTCGACGGCACGATGGCGCCCGAGAGCCGGACCTTCGCCGACGCCGGTCGCCTGCCCAAGATCGGCTGGTTCATGGACCTCTTCGGCCAGTCCATCGGCGGCGCGCCGCTGAACCTGTCGTTCTTCCTCGCGATCCTCGCCTGCGTGGGCGTCTGGCTGCTGATCTGGCGCACGAAGCTCGGCTATGAGATCCGCACCTTCGGCGCCAACCCCACCGCGGCCGTCTACGCCGGCATCAACCCGGTGCGCATCACCGTCATCACCATGATGATCTCGGGCGGGCTCGCGGGGATGATGGCGCTGAACCCGGTGATGGGGGACCAGAACCGGCTGTTCCTGGAGCTGGCGGGCGGCGCCGGCTTCGTGGGCATCGCGGTGGCGCTGATGGGGCGCGCGCATCCGGTGGGGGTGGCGCTGGCGGCGCTGCTCTTCGGGGTGCTCTATCAGGGCGGCGCGGAGCTGAGCTTCGAGATGCCCGCCATCACCCGCGACATGATCGTGGTCATCCAGGGGCTGGTGGTGCTGTTCGCCGGCGCGCTGGAGTTCATGTTCCGCCCCGTGGTCGCCCGGTTCTTCGCCCGGACCGCCCAGGCGAAGGGAGCCGCCTGATGTTCATGGACGTGATCCTCCTGCTCGACTCCACCGTGCGGCTGGCGACGCCCCTGCTGCTCACGGCGCTGGCGGGGCTCTATGCCGAGCGCTCGGGCGTCTTCGACATCGGGCTCGAGGGCAAGCTGCTGGCGGCGGCCTTCGCGGCGGCGGCGACGGCGGCGATCACCGGCTCGCCCTGGCTGGGGGCGGTGATGGGGATGATCACGGCGATCGTCTTCGCGCTGATCCACGGCGCGGCCTGCATCACCTTCCGCGGCAACCAGATCGTCTCGGGCGTGGCGATCAACTTCCTCGCCGCCGGGCTGACCGTGCTGCTGGGCCAGGCCTGGTTCCAGCAGGGCGGCCGCACGCCGCCGCTGATGGGCGAGGGGCGGTTCGAGACGATCACCTTCCCCTTCGCCGAGACGGTGCGCGACGTCCCCATCCTCGGCCCGATCTATTCCGAGCTGCTCTCGGGCCACTACCTGCTGGTCTACGTGGCGTTCCTCGCCGCGCCGTTCAGCTGGTGGGTCCTCTACCGCACCCGCTTCGGCCTGCGCCTGCGCGCGGTCGGCGAGAACCCGGCGGCGGTGGACACGGCCGGGATCTCGGTCGCGGGGCTGCGCTATCTGGCGATGGTCTGCGCGGGCGTGCTGTGCGGGCTGGCGGGGTCCTATCTCGCCATCGCCCAGTCGGCGGGCTTCGTGAAGGACATGTCGGCGGGCAAGGGCTTCATCGCGCTGGCGGCGCTGATCTTCTCCAAGTGGCGCCCGGTTCAGGTGATGGGGACCTGCCTGCTGTTCGGGTTTCTGGACGCCGCCGCCATCCGCCTGCAGGGCAAGGAGCTGCCGCTGATCGGCGAGGCGCCGGTTCAGTTGATCCAGGCGCTGCCCTATATCCTGACCGTGGTCCTGCTGGCGGGCTTCATCGGCAAGGCGATCCCGCCCAAGGCCGGCGGCACGCCCTATGTGAAGGAGCGGTGATGGCCTTTCCCCCCGATCCCAGCCTGCGCGAGATGGACCTGGTGATCCTGCGCCACTGCGAGAAGTCGGGCGAAGGCCTGTGCGATCCGCTGACCGAGAAGGGCGCGGCCGACGCGGTGACGCTCGCGAAACGGCTGGAGGGCGAGGGCATCGACGCCATCTTCGCCTCCCCCTACCGCCGCAGCCAGGAGACCATCGCGCCTTTCGCGAAGGCCGCAGGTCTGGAGGTCGTGGTGGATGGGCGGCTGCAGGAGTGGCAGATCTCGCCGACCGCGATGAAGGCGATGAAGGACCACGCCCCGCGGATCATGGAGAACCGCCACTACCGCGCCCCCTGGTCGGAGACCATGGACGAGGTCTGGGCGCGGCTCGTGCCGGCGCTGGAGGCGATCCGCGCCTCGGGCGCCCGGAAGCCGGCGCTGGCGTGCCATTTCGGGGTGCTCTCGATCGCGATGACGCATCTGGCGGACACGTTCGGGCCGAAGCACTGGAAGCTGATCGACCAGCCCACCGCGGTGCATGTGCACCGGGGCGAGTGGAAGATCCTGGAGGTCGAGGGGCTGACCCCCGCCTCGATCCACGCATGAGGGCGACATGACCGGACCCGAGGACCTGTTCCGCGCCGCGCTGGCCGCCCGCGCGAAGGCCTATGCGCCGTTCTCCAACTTCGCCGTCGGCGTGGCCCTGCGCACCGCCTCGGGCGCGATCTTCTCCGGCGCCAACATCGAGAACCAGTCCTTCCCCGAGGGCTGGTGCGCCGAGACCACCGCCATCGGCCACATGATCATGGCCGCGAAGACCGACCCCGACCGGGTGATCGTCGAGGTGGTGGTGGCGGGCGAGCTCTCGACCCCGCTGACCCCCTGCGGCGGCTGCCGCCAGCGGCTGGCGGAGTTCGGGCGCCCCGACACCGTGGTCCACTCGGCCAACGCCGAGGGCATCCGCGCGAGCTGGACGCTGGCCGAGCTGCTGCCCGCCGGTTTCGCCATGGATGGAGAGGCCTGAGTCCGGCGCAGACGGCGCGACCGCGCCCGGCGCACCGCCCACCCGCCCACCCCGGCGCGCCGGGCGCGCTCGCGCCTCCGGCG
>CAXGVP010000391.1:0-4515 GCA_964013055.1 uncultured Albimonas sp. | reverse complement strand
TGCCGGCGGCGCGCTGGCCCAGGCCGGCGGCGGCGCCCCGCCGCCGCAGGCGGTCGCGGTGGTCGCGGTCGCGCCCGAGGCGATCCCGGTGGTCAACGAGCTGCCGGGCCGTATCGCCCCCACCCGCATCGCCGAGGTGCGGCCGAGGATTTCGGGCATCATCCAGGAGCGGGTGTTCACCCAGGGCGCGCTGGTCAACGAGGGCGACGTGCTCTACCGCATCGACAGCGCCCCGTTCGAGGTGCAGGTCGACCGCGCCAGGGCCGCCGTCGCCCAGGCCGAGGCCGCCCGCGTGCGCGCCGAGCAGGCCTCCGCCCGCCAGGAGGAGCTGCGCGAGCGTCGCGTGGTCTCCGCCCAGCAGTTCGACGACGCCGCCGCCGAGCTCGCCCAGTCGACCGCCGCCGTGGCGGTGGCCGAGGCCGAGCTGCGCGCGGCCGAGCTGGACCTGCATTACGCCGAGGTGCGCGCCCCGATCTCGGGCCGCATCGGCCGGGCGCGGATCACCGAGGGCGCGCTGGTCTCGGCCTCGGGCGAGAACCTGGCCACGATCCAGCAGCTCGACCCGGTCTATGCCGACTTCACCCAGTCGGCGACCGACCTGCTGGCGCTGCGCAAGGCCTTCAAGGCCGGCGCGCTGGCCGAGTCCGAAAGCGGCGACGTGGCGGTGAAGCTGATGTTCGACGACGGCTCGCCCTACGGCGAGGAGGGGCGGCTGCTGTTCTCCGAATCCACCGTGGACGAGACCACCGGTCAGGTGACCCTGCGCGCCGAATTCCCCAATCCCGACGGCGACCTGCTGCCGGGCATGTACGTGCGCGTGCAGATCGAGCAGGGCGTCGAGCCGCAGGCGCTGGCGGTGCCGGTGCAGGCGGTGCAGCGCGGCGGCGACGGGCAGGCGATGCTTTGGGTCGTGGGCGAGGGCGACAAGATCGAGGCCCGCCCCGTGCAGACCAACCGCATCGTCGACGGGCGCTGGGTGATCGACCGGGGCCTGAAGGCCGGCGACCGGGTGATCGTCGAGGGCTTCCAGAAGACCGGACCCGGCGCGACCGTGACCCCCCAGCCCTGGGACGGCGGCGTGACCGGCCAGTCCCAGCCCGCCGAGCAGAGCCCGGCCCCGGCGGCGGACGCCGCGGGTTCCGCGGCCGCCGCGCCCGCCAACGACGGCTGAGAGAGACCTGATGCCCCGTTTCTTCATCGACCGGCCGATCTTCGCCTGGGTCGTCGCGATCTTCATCATGATCGGCGGCGCGCTGGCGATCCCGATGCTGCCGATCGCGCAGTATCCCTCCGTCGCGCCGCCCTCGGTCCAGATCACCGCGACCTATCCCGGCGCGGCGCCCGAGGACCTCTACCAGGCCGTCACCCGTCCCATCGAGGACGAGCTGAACGGCATCGACGGCCTGCTGTATTTCGAAAGCACCTCCGAGGCCTCGGGCCAGGTGCAGATCACCGCCACCTTCGCGCCGGGCACCGTGCTCGACCAGGCGCAGGTGGACGTGCAGAACCGCATCCGGCGGGTGGAATCGCGCCTGCCCGAGACGGTGACGCGCCTGGGGATCGACGTCGAGACCTCCTCCTCGGGCTTCCTGATGGTGGTCTCGCTGACCTCCACCGACGGCGCGGTGGGGCCGGTGGGGCTGGGCGACTATCTCAGCCGCAACATCGCCGGCGAGATCCGGCGCATCGACGGCGTCGGCGGGGCCACGGTGTTCTCGGCCGAGCGGGCGATGCGCATCTGGCTCGACCCCGACAAGATGCTGGGCCTGAACCTGACCACCAACGACGTGCTGGCCGCGATCCGCGCCCAGAACGCGCAGGTGGCCGCCGGCGCCATCGGCGCAGCCCCCAACCCCGACGACCAGTCGATCACCGCCACCGTGGTGGTGCGCGGGCAGCTGAACTCGGTCGAGGCGTTCGAGCAGATCCTGCTGCGCGCCAACGCCGACGGCGCGGTGGTGCGCCTCAAGGACGTGGCCCGCGTCGAGATCGGGGCGGAGAACTACAACTTCTCGTCGCGCCTCAACGGCCAGCCCTCGGCCGCGCTGGGCGTGCAGCTCTCGCCCGAGGGCAACGCCATCAACACCTCCGCCGCGGTGCGCGAGACGATGGAGGAGCTGGCGCGCTTCTTCCCCGACGGGATCGAGTACTCGGTGCCCTACGACACCTCCCCCTTCGTGGAGCTGTCGATCGAGAAGGTGCTGCACACCCTGCTCGAGGCCGTCGGCCTGGTGTTCCTGGTGATGCTGCTGTTCCTGCAGAGCTTCCGATACACCGTCATCCCCACCCTGGTGGTCCCCGTGGCGCTGCTGGGCGCCTGCGCGGTGATGCTGGTGGCGGGCTTCTCGATCAACGTGCTGACCATGTTCGCCATGGTGCTGGCGATCGGCATCCTCGTCGACGACGCCATCGTGGTCGTCGAGAACGTCGAGCGGATCATGTCCGAGGAGGGACTGCCCCCGAAGGAGGCGACCCGCAAGGCGATGGGCCAGATCTCGGGCGCCATCGTGGGCATCACCCTGGTGCTCTCGGCGGTGTTCATCCCGATGGCCTTCTTCCCGGGCGCCGTGGGCGTGATCTACCGGCAGTTCTCGCTGACCATGGTGGTCTCGATCCTGTTCTCGGGGTTCCTCGCGCTGTCGCTGACGCCCGCGCTCTGCGCCACCTTCCTCAAACCGGTGAAGGCCGGGCACCAGATGGCCAAGAAGGGGCCGCTGGGCTGGTTCAACCGCAACTTCGACCGGGCGACCAACAGCTATGCGCGCTTCGCGGGCCTGGCCGCGCGGCGGGCGGGGATCATGATGGTCCTCTACCTCGGGCTGGTGGCCTTCCTGGGGTGGAGCTGGACCAACCTGCCCTCGTCGTTCCTGCCCAACGAGGACCAGGGCTTCCTGATCGTCGACATGCAGACCCCGCCGGAGGCGAGCTTCAACCGCACGCTGGAGTTCGTGAAGACCGTGGAGGGGGTCGCAGGCTCGCAGGAGGCGGTGCAGGACATCGTCGCGATCCAGGGCTTCTCCTTCTCGGGCGGCGGGCAGAACGCGGCGCTGGCCTTCATCACCCTCAAGGACTGGTCCGAGCGGGGACCGCAGGACAGCGCCCAGGCCATCGCCGGCCGGATCACCGGCATGCTGTGGGGCGAGAAGGACGGCTTCGCCTTCGCGCTGTCGCCGCCGCCGATCCAGGGGCTGGGCACCTCCTCGGGCTTCGACTTCCGCCTGCAGGACCGCAACGACGCGGGCATCGCCGCGCTCTATGCCGCGCGCGACCAGCTGCTGGCGGCGGCGGGGCGGTCCGAGGTCGTGACCGGGCTGCGCGTCTCGGGCCTGCCGGATGCGCCGCAGCTGCGGGTGACGCTGGACCGCGAGAAGGCCAACACCTTCGGCGTCGCCTTCTCGGACATCAACGCCACGCTGACCTCGTTCCTGGGCTCGGCCTACGCCAACGACTTCCCCAACTCGGGCCGCATGCAGCGGGTGATGCTGATGGCCCAGGACGACGCCCGGATGACGCCGGACGACGTGCTCAACCTGACGGTCAGGAACTCGCTGGGGGGGATGGTGCCGCTGTCGGCCTTCGCGACCGTGGACTGGATCCGCGGGCCGCTGCAGATCGTGGGCTACAACGGCTACCCCTCGATCCGCATCTCCGGCTCGGCGGCGGAGGGCTATTCCTCGGGCCAGGCCATCGAGGAGATGCAGCGCCTGATGGCCGAGCTGCCCCAGGGCTTCGGCTACGAGTGGACCGGCCAGTCCCTGCAGGAGATCCAGTCGGGCAGCCAGGCGCCGTTCCTGATCGCGCTGTCGGGGGTGTTCGTGTTCCTGCTGCTGGCGGCCTTGTATGAAAGCTGGGCGATCCCGCTGTCGGTGATGCTGGTGGTGCCGCTGGGCGCGATCGGCGCGGTGCTGGGGGTGACCTGGCACGGCATGTCCAACGACGTCTACTTCAAGGTCGGCCTGATCGCGATTATGGGCCTGTCGGCGAAGAACGCGATCCTGATCGTGGAGTTCGCCAAGGACCTGCGCGAGGAGGGCATGGACCTGCTGGACGCCACCGTCGAGGCCGCCAAGCTGCGCTTCCGCCCGATCATCATGACCTCGCTGGCCTTCACGCTGGGCGTGACGCCGCTGGCGATCGCGACGGGGGCGTCCTCGGCCTCGCAGAACGCGATCGGCATCGCGGTGCTGGGGGGCATGATCTCGGCGACCCTGCTGGCGGTGATCTTCGTGCCGGCCTTCTTCGCCTTCGTGATGAAGTGGATGGGGGGCAAGCCGAAGACCCGGCCGCGGGACGAGGACCCCAAGGCGCCGCCGCGCGACGAGGACGGCAACCTCTTCAACGCCTGACCGATCGGACGGCCGCCCCCCGGGGCGGCCGTTCTCGTTGCGGGGGGTCTGCAGGCGCCCTGCGGGCGGGCTTGGCCGGGGCGGCGCTCGTGGGGAGGTCGCGGGGGATTTCGGAGGGGGGGAGCCTCCGGCGGGCTCCTGACTCACCCAAGAACAAAGCGCCCGCGCC
>CAXGVP010000390.1:0-4516 GCA_964013055.1 uncultured Albimonas sp. | reverse complement strand
CGAGGCGATGGCCGCCGCCCGGGCGCTGGCCGAGGGCCCGCCCCTGTCGCTCGCCACGATCAAGCGCCAGCTGCGCGAGGGCTGGACCGCGGATCTCGCGGACGCGCTGGACGCCGAGGCCGGCGAGCAGGCGACCCTGTTCCAGACCGAGGACCTGCGCGAGGGCGCCGCCGCCTTCGTCGAGCGCCGCCCGGCGGTGTTCAAGGGCCGCTGACGCCTCGCCCGGGCGCCGCGTCGACCGGGCGCCCGGCCCCCGCCCCGCGCCCGAGGCGCGGCGCCCGGTTTGCACGCGCGGCGCGGACCCCGCCTCGCGCCCGAGGCGCGGCCCCAGCCTCGCGCCAGCGGCGCGGACCCAGTCTCGCGCCCGCGGCGCGGAACCTGCCTCGCACGGCCAGTGCGGACCCTGGGTCCCGCCTGCGGCGCGGCGCTCTTATCGCGCCCGCTGCGCGGGGCCGGCGGAGGGCGCGGGTCTCAGGCTGCGGACCTTCGGACCTAGCGTCAGCTTCGTTGAAATCGCCGGCGCCCTGCGCGATGCTCGGGCCCTCGCGCCCTGCGCGCGCCCTTTCGCAGAAGGCGATTTCCGATGACCGAGACGACCTCCGACCCGGGCGCTCCGCAGCCGTTCCTGCTGGGCCTGACGCTGGCGGGCTCGATTTCGGCGGGGGCCTATCTCGCGGGGGTGGTGGATTTCCTGGTGCGCGCGCTCGACGCCCATGCGGCGGGCGTCACGGGCGAGGGCGGGGCGCGCAAGCACGGCAAGCCGCCGGTGGTGCTGAAGGTGGTCAGCGGCACCTCGGGGGGCGGCACCTCCGCGAGCCTGCTGGTCGCCTCGCTGCTCGACGGGATCGGGGGCGACCGGGAGGCGGACCGGTTGCGCTACCTCGACCCGGCGGGCGAGGAGCGGTGCTGCACCGTCGGCTTGCAACGGCTGTTCAGGCTGTGGGTGGACGAGCTGAGCCTGGACGGCGACGCCGAGCGCACCGGCATGCTGGACGTCGCCGACCTCGACCAGGCGCGGGAGAAGGCGCGGCCGATCCCCTCGCTGCTCAGCGGGCTGGCGATCGACCGGGCGGCGGACCGGGCGCTGGAAACCACAACCTGGGCGCGGGGCGCGCCCTATCCGTTCCTCGCCCAGCCGCTGGACCTGTTCGTGACCACCACCAACCTGCAGGGCGTGGTCTACAAGGTCGATTTCGCCGCCGGCGCCAAGCACACCATGTCCCGACACGGCATGGCCCGGCACTTCTCGGTGCACGGGCTGGGCGCGCATCAGGCGGGCTCGGCCTGGCTGGAGGCCTATGGCGACGCCGGCGTGGCGCTGAGGCTGCCGGCGAAGGACGGCAAGGTGGACCTGGGCCCGCGGCAAACGGGACCGGACGGCGAGGACCGGGGGACCGGCTGGACGGCGCTGCGCGAATCCGCCGTCGCCTCGGGCGCCTTCCCGGTCGGCTTTCCCGCCCGCTTCGTGCCCGGCACGATGGGCGAGCACCAGCGCTTCCCCGACGCCGAGATCGGCGAGGGCGGGGCCTGGCCGCTGGACGTGCCCCGCTACGGCCCGCCGCTGGAGACCCCGCCCACCGGCGCCGGCGCCGCGACCGAGCCTGAGCCGGCCCCGGAGGCGACCTCGGAGGCCGGCGCGAAGGCCGAGCCGCTCCCCCTGCGCGACGTGATGCCTGCGCCGGACTGGGGCGAGGGCCAGGCGGAGGCCGGCCGCAGGCTCACCTACGTCGCCATCGACGGGGGCGTGATCAACAACGAGCCCTTCGAATATGCCCGCTACACCCTGCGCCGCCCCCGCCCGAACGCGACCGGCCGCGAGACCGACTGGCTGCTGCCCAACGAGCGCCGGCCCGACAAGGCCGACCGCGCCGTGATCATGGTCGACGCCTTCCCCGAGGGCGGCGTCTTCGCCGACGTCTCCGAGCAGACCGAGGCGCAGGTCGCCGCCGCCGGCCTGCCGGGGGTGCTCGGGGGGATGCTGGGCGCCCTGCTCGCCCACGCGCGGTTCAAGCCGGCCGAGCTGGTCGCGGCCTATGACGAGGAGGTGAAGTCCCGCTTCATGATCGCCCCCAGCCGCGAGCCGATGGGCGACGAGGCGCCGGTCTACAGCTCCAGCCTGCTGGCCTGCGGGGCGATGGGCGGCTTCTCGGGCTTCCTCGACCGCCGCTTCCGGGTGCACGACTACATCCTGGGCCAGCGCAACTGCCAGCGCTTCCTGCAGGCGCATTTCACGCTCGACCCCGGGCACCTGTTCTTCCGGAACGCAGGGCCGTGGAGCAGGCTGACGGAGGACGGCAAGCCCGCCCCGCGCCCGATCATCGAGCTGGACGCGCCGCTCTCGACGCAGATCCAGCCGCCGGCCCTGCCGAAGATGACGCTGGACGAACTCGAGGCGCTGCGCCCCGCCATCCGGGCCCGGGCGGAGGGGCTGGCGCGGACCGGGCTGGCCTCCGCCGCGCCCCGCCGGGCCGTGAGCCTGGCCCTGCGGGCCTGGTGGTGCATGGCGGGGCGCGAGCAGGCCACCGGCTTCGTGATGCGCACGCTGGAAGCGGCGCTGGTCGAGCACGGGGTGATGGAGATGGCGCTGGAGGCCGAGCTGCGGGCGGCTATCGAGGCCGCGCGGAAAAAAAAGTCGCTCGCGCCCGACAAGACGGCGATGACGCCCTGGCGGCGCAAGGTCCTGGCGCTGCTGATCCGGGCCGGGGACAAGCAGATCCCGATGACCGCGATCGAGGCGGGCCTGCAGCGGGCGCGGGAGAAGATCGGCGGCGCGGCGCCGCTGCCGGCGGAGACCTTCGAGGGCGAGAGCGCCTCGGACAAGGCGGCGGCGGCGGAGCTGCTCAGGTTCCTCGCCGAGCGGCGAGAGGGGCATTCCTACCGGGTCGAGGCGACGGCCCTGAAGGACGCGACCCCGGCCTGGCGGCTGGCGCGCTTCGCGGGCCCGGGCTTCCTGGCCGGCGCCGCGCGCCTGGCGGGGCGCGCGACCCGCTGCATGGGCCTGCGGCGCTGAGGGGCGCGCGGCGCGGCCGCGCCCCCGTCCCGACGCGCCCCGTCCCGACGCGGACCGTCCCGCCGCGCCCCGTCCCGACGCGCCCCGTCCCCATGCGCCCCGTCCCGACGCCTCGTGCGGCGCGGCCGGGGGCGGAATCGATTGGAAACCTGACGACCGGCCGGTAGACTCGCGCGCAATGACGGCCGGCGCATCGGATCGGCCGCGAACATCGGGAGGGCCGCATGGACGACGGCTTCAACCGCGAGGCCGCGCAGGCGGCCTTCGCGCCGGGGGTGCTGAACGGCATCCGGGTTCTGGATTTCAGCCGCTACATCGCGGGGCCCTACTGCGGCTCGATCCTCGCCGACCTGGGGGCCGAGGTGATCCGGGTCGAGCCGCCCGGCGGCGCCGACGACCGCTTCCTGCTGACGCTCGAGGGGCTGAGCGACGGCGCCCAGTTCCTGGCGCTGAACCGCAACAAGAAGTCCCTGACCATGGACCTGCGCAGCCCGCGGGGGCGCGAGGTGCTCAACCGGCTGGTGGCCTCGGCCGACGTGACGCTGACCAACATGCCCCCCGCGGCGCTGCCGAAGCTGGGGCTGGACCATGCCTCGCTGAAACAGGCGAACCCGGCGATCATCTCGGCCAACGTCTCGGCCTATGGGCCCGAGGGGCCGCTCTCGGGGCGCAACGGCTTCGACCTGATCGGCCAGGCGATGAGCGGGGCCACCTACATGAGCGGCTGGCCCGGCCGCCCGGTGCGCACAGCGGCCAACTACGTCGATTTCGGCACCGGGCTGGGCACCGCCATCGGCATCCTGGCCGCGATCATGCACCGCCGCGCGACGGGCGAGGGGCAGGAGGTGCAGGCCTCCCTGCTGCAGACCGCGCTGACCTTCATGAACGCGGTGCTGGCCGAGGCCTCGACCGGCGTCGACCGTCCCCCCGCAGAGGGCCGCAGTCCCTACGCGGGCCCCGCCGAGCTGGCGCGCACGAAGGACGGCGCGGTGGTGGTGCAGGTGGTGGGGCCGGCCATGTTCGCCCGCCTGTGCGAGGCGATCGGCCGGCCGGAGCTGGCGACCGACCCCCGCTTCGACAGCGACGAGAAGCGCGGCGCCGCGGGGGCCGAGCTGTCGGCGATCCTCGGCGAATGGGCCGCGCCCCTGACCATGCAGGAGGCGATGGAGGCGCTGACGCAGGCGCGCATCCCCTCGGGCCCCGCGCTGAGCCCGATCCAGGCGATCAACGATCCCGGCGTGCTCGGCTCGGGCGTGTTCCAGCGCCAGCAGCCCCGCCCCGGCGGACCGGAGCTGCCGATCGCGGGGCTGATCGCGCGGCTCTCGGCCAGCCCCGGCACGATCCGCTCGCCGGCGCCCGAGGCGGGGGCCGACACGCTCGCCGCCCTGCGCGCCGCGGGCTTCGCCGACGACGAGATCGAGGCGCTGACCGCCGAGGGCTGCGTGGTCCCGCCCGCGGGCTGAGCGCCGGCTTTCGCTTGCGCCCGGGCCCGACGCGATGGCATGG
>CAXGVP010000389.1:0-4517 GCA_964013055.1 uncultured Albimonas sp. | reverse complement strand
ACAGGCCACGGAAAACTCTAACCTCGAACGATCCAGTTCTCGGGGATCAGATCACTGCCCCGGCAGCCCCGCCACCATCACCGAGCCGACCGCGAGCCTGCGGTCATAGCCGCGGGCCAGCATCTCGGGGATGCCGATGCGCGACAGCGCGTAGGTGGTGCCGAGCGTCGAGCCGCTGACCGCGGCGAGCCCCGTGCCCGCCATGTTGGTCGACACCGCCAGCCCGCCGGGCAGCCAGGCCAGCCACTGCCGCGCGGCCTCGTAGATCCGGGTGGTCAGGCCCGATTTCCACAGCAGCAGCCCCATGAACACGAACATCGGCAGCACCGAGAGCGTCCAGGTCGCCGTCGCCTCGTAGGGCTTGTCGGCCAGCATCGTCTCGACCGAGCGGGGGCGGATCGCCCACAGGCCCAGCAGCCCCGGCACCGCCAGCGCGAAGGCCACCGGCACATGCAGGAACAGCAGCGCCAGCAGCAGCGCCAGCGCCGACAGCGCGGCGCCGGTGCGGGTCTCGGAGAGCAGCACGCCGCCGACCGCCGCGGCCAGCACCGCCACGATGGCCAGCCGCACCAGCCAGGCGCCGCGGGTCGAGGTCGAACCCTCGGCCGGGACCGGGCCGATGGCCTCGGCCGGGGTCCCGATCAGCGCCACGGTCTTCCAGGCCAGCATCGCCGCCAGCGCCGCGAAGGCGGCGGGGGCGGCGAAGGTGGCGGGCCAGACGATCAGCTCGAACGAGCCGGCGATGACCATGCGCTCGATCTCGCGGCTGTGGAGCGCCTCGCCCAGGCTGAACCAGGCGAACAGCGCGCAGACCACCGCGCCCAGCGCCGCGCCGCCCACCGCAACCTCCCGCCGCGGACGCGGCGGCAGCAGGTCGAACAGGATGTTGGCCGCGATATGCCGGTCGCCCACCTGGGCCAGCACGAAGCCCGACAGCGCGATCAGCGGCATGTACCAGGCGCCCGCGATCTCGGAGGCGCCGGCGAGCGGCATGTTGAACAGGTAGCGCATCACCACGTTGGCGAGCGTGTGCGCCATGAGCAGCAGAACGGCCAGCGTCGCCAGCATGTTGACGACGAAGGCCGCCGGACGCGATGCGCCCCCGGCGGCCTCTTGCGGCCCGGTTTCGGACAGGGTCATGCCGTCACTTCGGGCGATAGGGAAGCATCGCCTCCTGGTAGAGGCGGTCGAAGAACGGTCCGAAATCCACCGCGTCGTCGTCATACCAGGCGGCGAACCCGTCCCAGCCGGGGTCCATCTCGGCATAGCCCATCTCGTCGAGGATCGCGGTCCACTTCTCGGCCGCGGCCTTGAAGCGCTCGACCGCCGCGGCGGGGTCGGGCACGCGGGCGGACCTGGCGAATTCCTCCAGCAGCGCCTCGTTCACGCCCTGCACCTGCTGGTCCAGCGCCGGGTCCAGCGGCCGCGCGCCGCCGCCGTTCTCGGCCGCCGTCTCCAGCGCCAGCTTGGTGTTGACCAGGTTGTAGCGCATGTACTGCTCGGCATACTGCGCCTGCAGGTCGAACAGCAGCTGCCGGGCGGCCAGCGGCAGCTCCTCCCACAGGTAGAGGTCGAAGCCCGCGCCCAGCGAGGTCACCGCGAAGCTCACGTCGGTGGGATAGCTGTAGTGCGGCGCCACCGGCACGATGCCCGCGATCCGCGCCGTCGACAGCGAGGTCAGCGAGCAGTCGGCGATGCCGCGCTGCAGGGCCTCGAACATCTCGGAGTAGGGCAGCGAGACGTTGGTCGCCCCCAGTCCCTCGATCTCCTTGGCGTGCATCACGCTGCCCGAGCGGATGCGCGCGCCGTCCAGATCCGCGGCCGCGGTGCGCGGCTCCGAACAGAACAGGCCCGAGGGCGGCGCCCCCATCAGGATCATCAGCGGCTGGATGCCGTAGCCGGTCTGCTCCTCCCAGGCGCCGGGGGTGGCGTTGGAGGCCTCCATCATCACGCCGTAGCTGTGCAGCGTGCCATAGAGGGGCCGCGGGTCCGAGAACACGCTCAGGTCCACCAGCGCCGAGGCGATGGGGAAGTTCGACGGATCGTATTGCGAGATCACGCCCCCGAACGACAGCCGCCCGTCGGCGATGGCGGGCGCGTTGTTGCCGCGGATGATGGCCGAGCCGTAGACGATCTCGACCGTCATCCTGCCGCCGGACCACTCCTCGATCAGCCGGGCGTAGGTCTCCATCGAGCGGGACGAGTTCTCGCCCGGCGAGGAGACCGACTGGAAGGTCATCTGCACCGGCTCCATGTCGGCCAGCGCGTCGATGAACGCCTGCTTGCCGGAGCCGGGCGGGACGCCCTGCGCGAGCGCGGGCGCGCCGCCGAGGGCGAGCGCGCCGAAGGCCATGGCGGCGAGGCCAAGCCGGGGGGTGATCATGCGGTTTCCTCCCAGAAATCCTGTTTTTCTTCGCAGCCCCAACGCCCCGGCGCGGCGGAATCCGCGGCCCGGGGCGCCGTCCGAATCTCGGCGGGACAAATTTCGGACGCCTGACGTCCACAATAGGTTGAGGGTGAGCCGGCGCAACAGTTTCGCGCAGCCCGGCGGCCGGGATTTCGTCGAGAACCGGAGGGGGGGGAGGCGTCAGCCGCCCGCGGGGCCCGGGCGCAGGGCGAACGCGCGCTCCAGCAGGTCGACCAGTTCGGTGCAGAAGCTCGCTGCCTCCTGGCCGGTCATCTCGCGCGGGGTCGTCTCCAGCCGGGCGAAGCGCGAGGCGATGGGCCCCATGATCAGCAGCACCGCCAGGCTCTTGCGGATGGTCGGGTCCATCTCGCCCCGCTCCTGCGCGCGGGCCAGCATCCGGAACATCGGGCGCGCGGCGCGGGTGATGAACGGCAGCGCCATCTCGCGGAATTCGGGCGAGAGCATGCCGTCGACCTGGGTATGCAGGGCCACCGCGCCGCGATTGTCCTGGTAGCGGCTGACCGCCATCGCCACCAGCGCCTCGAGATCGCCGCGCAACGAGCCCTCGTCGATCTCCTCGATCGCTTCCCAGCGGCGCTCGAAGGTGTCGCGCAGGATGTCGCGCTTGTCCGACCAGCGCGAGTAGATCGCGGCCTTGCCGACGCCCGCGTGCCGGGCGATCCGCTCGATGGAAAACCCCGACCAGCCGGTTTCGGCGTAGACGTGCATCGCCGCGTCGTAGACCCTGTCCTCGAGCGCCTCGTCCCGCGGACGCCCCGCGCCGGGGCGCCTGCGGCGCGCCGCGGTCGCGGCCGGCTCGCCGTCGTCCGCGGGCCCCTCGGGCGACGGCTCGACGGAACGCGGGTCTTGCATGACGTCGGCTCCTGTGCATTTTCCGGACGAAGGTCGTCCGAAATTCTGGACTCGAGAAGCCAGACTGCGACAGCCGGGGAGACGCCGCAATGACCCCTGAAGACACCGGCCCGCTGCAGGGCCTCGAGGTTCTCGACCTCCTGTCCGGACCGATGGCCGCCATCGGCCGCGGGCTGGCCGACCTGGGCGCAAGCGTGACCCGGATCGAGCCGCCGGGCGGCCAGCCCGACCGGCCCGCGCCGGGGGACGACCCGCGGCGGGGCCTCGCCTTCGCGGTGCGCAACGCGGGCAAGGGCTCGGCCGTGCACGATCTCCGGGACGCGGGCGACCGCGCGCGGCTCGAGGCGCGGCTGGGCGCGGCGCACGCGGTGCTGCTCGACCTCGGCCCCGACGCGCGGCTGCGGCTCGATCCCGACGACCTGCGCGCGCGGTTCCCGGGGCTGGCGGTGGTCTGCGTCTCCGACTTCGGCATGACCCCCGGTTTCGCCGGCTGGCGCGCGGCCGACCCGGTGATGCATGCGCTGTCCGGCTCATTGTCGCGCTCGGGCATCGAGGGCGCGCCGCCGCTTATCCCGCCCGGCCGCATCGCCGAGGGTTCGGCCGCCTCGCAGGCGCTGATGCTGGCGCTGGTCGCGCTCTACGCCCGGATGCGGCACGGGACCGGGGCGCTTCTGGACATCGCGCTGGTGGACGGCGCCGCCCTGGCGCTGGACCCGGTCTTCGGCATCGCCGGCGCCGCCGGCGTCGCGGCCGCGCAGGGCCTGTCGCTGGAAGACATCCCCCGCCCCCGCCCGCCGGTGGGCGCCTTCTACCCGATCCTGCCCTGCGCCGACGGCCGGGTGCGGATCTGCGTCCTCTCCCCCCGCCAGTGGCAGGCGATGTTCGCCTGGATGGGCTCTCCTCAGGCCTTCGCCGACCCCCGTTTCGCCCAGACCCGCGTGCGCTTCGAGACGCCCGCGATCAACGCCGCCATCGCCGCCTTCTTCGCCGACAAGACCCGCGCCGAGCTGGAGGCCGAGGGCGCCGCCCGCGGCGTGCCCATCGGCGCTCTGCTGACCCTCGACGAGGCGCTGGCCACCGATCATGTGGCCGCGCGCGGGGCCCTGACCTCGGTGCCGACGCTCGACGGCGGGACCGCGGCCCTGCCCGACGGGGTCGCCGTGATCGACGGCCGCCGCGCCGGCCCCCGCCGCGGCCGCCCGCGCTGGATAAGCCCCTGCCCGCCGCCCCCGCCGCC
>CAXGVP010000388.1:0-4525 GCA_964013055.1 uncultured Albimonas sp. | reverse complement strand
AAGGGGGTCCCTTTTGCAGGCCGATAGGGGGTCCCGTTTCAATGCCGTTTGACAGTCAGCAGGGCCGCCCGCGTCGGCGAACAGATTGCGGTGGTGTGAAACCGGGTGAAACGCAGGCCGTCCTGCGCAAGGGAATCCATGGCTAGGGTCGGAACGGGCCCCCCGAACGTACCCGGCTGTCCGTACCCGAGGTCGTCGATGAGGACGACAATGACGTTGGGCGCCCCTTCAGGCGGCGCCACCGGCTGCGGGTAATCCTGGGTCGAGCCCTCGAAGGTTTCCGCGATGACCCCTTTGAACGGCGACGGCGGCAGCGGCAGGATCGAGCCGTCCCGCGGCGCATCTTGCGCGCCTGCTGCGGATGCCGATGCAATGAGCAGGAGGACGGCGCCTCCGCGCAGCGCACGCGTGGAACGGACGGGCTGGGTCATGGGCTTTCCCCCTGCGAGCCCTGAGCGGATCCTGACCCGTGCCTAGCACACGACCCATGCGCGCGAAGAGGCGTTGTCAGTCGATGCCCCCGGGGCGGCGCCGCGCGTCTCGGACTGGGCAGTCTCGTGCAACGATGCCGACCCGCGAGATCTACACGCGTTCACGTCTGCGACCGGTCCGTACTTGGGGTGCACTCGCCGCGAATGGGCGGAAGATCCGCCTTGCCGACCTCGGTGGGACGCGCTGCGAGCTCCCGTTCTCCGTCCAGGGCGATCAGCCCGCACAAGCTGCGCCTCTCCCGCCCCGAGACCCCATGAGGCCCCAGCGGCGACTCTGCTCACGGCGAAGGCCTGCCGGCCGGCACTCCCTTGCCAAGGCGATGCGATGGCGTACGGGGCCCAGCGGCAGGCCCGGACGCACGTTGGCCGGGAAGCGCCTGTCCGAAGGGCCGAAACGCCCGGCCAACGGTCACATCATGCCGGGCGCCATGGTCGACCTCATCCCGGTCAGCCGCATTTCGAGTAGCCGCAGCTCAGGCAGGTCTCGCAGCCTTCCATCATCTGCATCGCGTACTCGCCGCAGCTGGGGCAGATGGCGCCGGGGGCTTCGCCGACGGCCACCGCGCGGGACTGGGGGTCGGTCTTGAGGGCCAGGCCCTCGCCCTCGAGGAAGCCGGTCTCGATCATGTGCTTCTCGATGACGCCCCCGATGGCGGCCAGGATCGAGGGGACGTAGCGGCCCTCCATCCAGGCGCCGCCGCGGGGGTCGAAGACGGCCTTGAGCTCCTCGACCACGAAGCTCACGTCGCCGCCGCGCCGGAAGACGGCCGAGATCATCCGCGTCAGGGCCACCGTCCAGGCGTAGTGCTCCATGTTCTTGGAGTTGATGAACACCTCGAACGGACGCCGCCGGCCGCCCACCACCACGTCGTTGAGCGTGATGTAGATCGCATGGGCCGAGTCCGGCCAGGAGATCTTGTAGGTCCGGCCCTCCAGCGCCTCGGGGCGGTCGAGGGGTTCGTGCATCCAGACGACCTCGCCGTCTCGCGCGACATCCGACGCCCGTTCGTCGCCTCGCGTGTTGGCCGGCTTTCCGTAAAGAAGGATGCTGGCATCGACCTCGAGCACCGCAGCCAGCTTGGCTGCAAGCTCGGGGTCGAGCCGCCGCTGGCCATTCTCCATCTTCGAGATCGCGGACTCCGGAGCGCCGACTTCGGAGGCGACCTGCTTCTGGGTCATCCCCTTCGCAAGTCGCGCGGCCTTGGCGCGACCGCCCGGCCCATCGGCTTCGCTCACCGTCAGCACCGACCCCGTCACCGCGTTCGGCCGGTAGGTGGTGCAGCCCTTGCAGCCGGTGCGCCAGGCCTCGAGGTAGACGTCCTTGAAGGCCTCGAAGGAGATGTTCTCGGGGACGTTGATGGTCTTGGAGATCGAGCTGTCGACCCACGCCTGGGCCGCCGCCTGCATGCGCACATGGTCGGAGGGAGCGAGCGTCTGGGCGTCGACGAAATGCCCGGGCCAGGGGGCGTCGCCGTGGAGCTCGCGCCACAGGGCGAGGGCCTGGTCGACGACCTCCTCCTCGGTGCGGGTCCCGTCGCGCTGCAGGACCTTGCGGGTGTAGGCGAAGGCGAAGACCGGCTCGATGCCGCTGGAGACGTTGCCGGCGTAGAGGCTGATGGTGCCCGTCGGCGCGATCGAGGTCAGCAGCGCGTTGCGGATGCCATGGGCGCGCACGGCCTCGACCACGTCCTCGCCCAGCGCCTGGACGGAGGGCGAGGCGCAGAATTTCTCGGCGTCGAAGAGGGGGAAGGCGCCCTTTTCGCGCGCCAGCTCGACCGAGGCGAAATAGGCCGCCCGCGCCAGCGCCTTCATCCAGGCGGAGGTCTGCGCCACCGCCTCGTCCGAGCCGTAGCGCAGGCCGGTCATCAGCAGCGCATCCGCGAGCCCGGTGACGCCGAGGCCGATGCGCCGCTTGGCCCGCGCCTCGGCCGCCTGCTGGGGCAGCGGGAAGCGCGAGGCGTCGACCACGTCGTCCATCATTCGAACGGCCACGCCCACCAGCTCGGCGAGCTCCGCCTCGTCGATATGGGCCTGCGGGGCGAAGGGCTCGCGCACCAGCCGGGCGAGGTTGATCGAGCCCAGAAGGCAGGCGCCGTAGGGGGGCAGCGGCTGCTCCCCGCAGGGGTTGGTGGCCGAGATCTCCTCGGCATAGGCGAGGTTGTTCAGGCGGTTGATCCGGTCGATGAAGATCACGCCCGGCTCGGCATAGTCGTAGGTGGCGCGCATGATCCGGTCCCACAGCTCGCGCGCGCGCAGAGTGCGGAAGGTGCGGCCCTCGAAGACCAGGGGCCAGTCGGCGTCCTGGGCCACGGCCTCCATGAAGGCGTCGGTGACCAGGATCGAGAGGTTGAAGTTGCGCAGTCGGGCGGGGTCCTGCTTGGCCTCGACGAAGGCCTCGACGTCGGGGTGGTCGCAGCGCAGGGTCGCCATCATCGCGCCGCGCCGGGCGCCGGCGGACATGATCGTGCGGCACATCGAATCCCACACGTCCATGAAGCTCAGCGGGCCGGAGGCGTCGGCCCCCACCCCCGCCACCGCCGCGCCCCTGGGCCGGATGGTGGAGAAGTCGTAGCCGATCCCGCCCCCCTGCTGCATGGTCAGGGCGGCTTCCTTCAGCGCCTCGAAGATGCCGCCGAGGTCGTCGGGGATCGTGCCCATCACGAAGCAGTTGAACAGGGTGACCGAGCGGCCGGTCCCGGCGCCGGCCAGGATCCGGCCGGCGGGCAGGAACCGGAAGTCGCGGAGCGCCGCCTCGAACCGGGGGGTCCAGGCGTCGGGGTCGGCCTCCTGGGCGGCGAGGGCGCGGGCGACGCGCGACCAGGTGGCCGCGACGTCGGCGTCGATGGGCTCTCCGTCCGGCGTCTTGAACCGGTACTTCATGTCCCAGATCTGCTCGGCGATCGGGGCGTCGAAACCGGACATGCTGGGCCTCCGCACGCTGCTCCCCACCAGATATGGGAGGCGCAGAGGGTAATTCGAAGCCCCCCCAGCGGCAAGCGGCGGGCGCGGGGGATCAGGCTTTCGCGATCGTTTCCCCGCGCGCGGCGCCTGCGGGGCGACTCTGCGTTTGACGCAGCGGCGCCGCGCCGTCACGGTCTTGGCGGTGGGCGCCCGATCGCGGAGCGCCGCGGCGCAGCCTTCTCTGGCGTCCGCGACCGGCACGGAGAGCGACATGCCCCGGATCCTCAGCGCGGCGACGCCGACCTCCGTCGTGATGGCCGGCGACCTGCGCGCGGCGCTGCACGAGCACATGCGCGAGCGCCTGCGCCATTTCTTCCTGTTCCTCTACACGATGCACCTGATCATCGCGCGCCTGCACGGGCGCCACGGGCGCACCGACATCGACTTCAACGCGATGGTGCGCGCGGCCGCCACGCACCAGGTGGACACCGGCCAGCGCTCGGGCGACCAGGCCTATCACGCCTTCGACCGGGCCGACGCCTCGGTGCTCGACCAGCCGGCGACCCGCTTCGACCGCATGGACGCGGCGCATTTCTGCAACCTGGGGCTGGATCCGACGCTGGCGGGGCTCTGCGCCGCGTCCCGGGGCGACGAGGTGCTGTTCGACCTCTACAACCAGCTCAAGGCCCTGTGCGGGAACACGCGGCAGATGCCGCAGCGGGTCAACATCGGCCCCGACCGGGTGATCGACGTGATCCACGGGCGGCTGGCGAAGCTGTTCCTGGACGGCACGGCGCCGCTGACCCAGGCCAACCTGAACGGCTACCTGATGGAGGCGAAGCGCCTGCTGACGGACTACCGCGACGGCCAGGCCCGCAAGGGGAACACCGGGGTGGCGGCCTGCGCGCAGGTCTACATCGACGAGCTGAGCGACCCCGAACGGGTCGAGGGCCTGTGGCAGAACGTGCGCAACTGCGCCTACGCCGACGCCCAGGCGGTCGGCGCCGACCCCACCGAGGTCGTCGCCTGATCCCGCCCGGCTCGCGGCGCACAGGCCCGCGGGCGCGCCGCCCCCCCCCGCGCGCAGGTCCCCGGGGCGACGCCCCGCGAGGGGGACGGCCGGGCGGGGCGAT
>CAXGVP010000387.1:0-4526 GCA_964013055.1 uncultured Albimonas sp. | reverse complement strand
GCGCGGGCGCTCGCCCGCCTGCCGGCCGATGCGCAGGGCGGCGCGTGGGAGCGTTACCTCCCCGACGTCTCGCTGCTGCGGGTGACAGGCGCCGGGGCCGCGCAGGTCTTCACCCTCCTCCAGGACGAGGCGCATTCCAACGTCGGCCTGATGCTGGGCGAGGATCGCCGGCGCGAGCCGGAGCTGGACCGCGCCACCCTGATCCCCGGCCAGGTCGCCAGCTACCCCAACCTGTTCTTCGAATTCGCGGCCGAGGAAACCCCGGCCTTCGTCGAGGCCCTGCTGGCGATGCGCGCGCAGGCGGACTGGCTGGCGGTGGTCGAGCGCTATGCCCTGCGCCGCACCAGCCCGCGGTTCTGGCCGGCCTCCGACGCCTTCACCGAGGCGCTCGCCCGCCAGGATCCCCTGCAGGCCGGGCTGCTGGACCTCAACCGCTACATCGACCCGAAGCCGAGCGAGGCGGACTGAGACCCCGCGCCCGCAGCATTCCGGCCCCGCATCATTGCGCCCCGCAACGTTCTGGCGCGGTTCATGCCCTTGCGGTATCACTCTCCCCAGGGGAGAGCCGCACGGCGGCGGGAGGGGGCGATGTTTCCAGTGGTCGACGACACGCGGGCGGGCCCCGGACGGGACGGCCGAGACGTCGTCTTCGACCATGTCGAGCATTTCGCGCTGACCGACCCCGAGGCGGGGCGGCTGGTGACCAGCCTGCTGCCGCTCGACGACATGGGCGTCTTCCTGGTGCGCAGCACCGGCCACGACATCGCCCTGTCGGAGCCCGAGCGGACCACCTTCATCGCACCGCTGAACGGGGTGATCGAGGTCGAGGGCGAACGCTCCCGCGCGCGGGGGACGCCGTGCGAATCGATGTTGCTGCAACCCGGCTACCGGCGCACGCAGGTGCGGCCGCCGGAGGCCGGCGGCTTCGCGGCCATGGCGGTGATCGCGCCGACCGGCGCCGGGGGCGCCGCCTCGCCCACCGCGCAGCTCTTCGCCCCCGGCGCGCATGCGGCCGCCGACGCGATGGCGGGCTACCTGCGCTATTTCGCCCAGGCCTACGCGCCCGCGAAGAGCCCACTGCGCCGGGCCCCGGCGCTGCGCGCCACCCGCGCGCTGCTGGTGGACTTCTTCGCCGAGATGGAGGCCGGGGCGGATCCCGGCCTCGCCCCCCTCCCGCTGTCCGAGCGCCGGGTGCGCGAGGCCGAGGAGATCATCCTGGCCCAGCATGACGAGCCGCTCTCCATCGCCGGTGTGGCCCGGGCGATCGGGGTCTCGAGCCGGGCGCTCCAGCTCGCCTTTCAGGAGCGACGCGGGATCAGCCCGCGCGCCCACCTCAACCGCGTGCGGCTGGAGGCCGCCCGGCTCCGCCTGATGACCGCCGCGCCTGCCGATCGGGTGACCGACATCGCGCTGGCCTGCGGCTTCAGCCAGTTCGGCCGCTTCTCGGTCGTCTATCGCGAGACCTTCGGCGAGCGCCCCTCCGACACCCTGCGCCGCGCCGTGGGCTGACCCGACCGCGGCCGAAAACCCCGGCGGGATTCGCATTCTGCACAGCGACGCTTCGACTCGCGCATTGCCCGTATCGGTTGCAGGGCGCGACAGTCCCCCCGATCCGGCACGGTCCCCCGTCCGCGCCGACAATTCCGGGAGAGCGTCCTTGTCCAGCCGTCTTGTCGTCAGCCTCTGTCTTGCCAGCGCCATGGCCCTCGCCGCCTGCGCCGACGGCGCGCAGCACACCCGCGCGCCCGCGCCGGGGGGCGGCGAGCCGAACCTGCATCGCCACGACAACGGCTCGATCACCGTGCGCTACGACAACGGCTGCGTGGTCACCTACGGCAAGGACGGGCGGCGCAGCGGCTCCACCGGCTGCCGCCCGGGCCAGGTCGAGCGCGCCGACACCGCCGTCCAGCAGGACGCGCTGGCCCATGGCGGCGGCGGGCTGAAGTTCCACAAGCGCAATGACGGAACCGCGCGGGTCCGCTTCGACGACGGCTGCGTGGTGACCTACAACCGCAAGGGCGAGCGCACCGGCTCGCAGGGGTGCCACCCCCGCCAGGTCGAGCGCGCCGACCACGCCGCCCAGAGCAACTGGTGAGCGCCGCCCCCGGCGCCTCCCCAGCCGGCCGCCCCGGCCGGGGACCGTCGCGGCCGCGCCCTCGCAGGCGGCGCGACGGTCCGCAGCGTTTCCGCGCCCCCCTGTTCCCTCCGCACCGACGAGAGCTGACATGACGACGAATTCCCGTCCGATCCCTCCCCTGGCCGCGGCCGTCGCGCTGGCGCTGCTCGCCGCCGGGCCGCTCGCCGCCGAGCCGGTGGCGGAGCGCGACATGCTGCGCTGGTGCCAGGGCCAGGCGGCGGCGAAGTTCGACGTCAGCCCGCAGGACATCGCCATGAAGACGCTGGAGAAGACCAAGAACGGCGCGCATCTCGCGCATGGGCGCCACCATGCCCCGGGCCGCCCGGCGGCGGCCTTCTCCTGCCGGTTCCATCCGGACGGCGAGTTCTTCTGGGTCCGCGAGGACGACGGACAGGGCGCCGGACAGAGCGGCGGACACGGCGGGGGCAAGGCGGCCTCGGGCGGCGGCTACCGCGGGGGCGAGGTTCTCAACGGCTCCGGGCGCACCAGCAAGGGCAAGTCGGTCACCGGCCTGATCAACACCCGAGACGACGACCGCTGGCTGGTCAGCGTCACCGATCCCGACGCCGCCTGCACCGCGGTGTTCGAGGACCGCGAGGACCGCGAGTCGACCGGCCTGGTATGCTCCGACGGGAACAACGGCACGGCGGTGCTGCGCCTGACCGACCACGGCAAACCGCGGGCGCTGGCCTATTTCCGCGGCGCGGCCGGGTCCGGCACGCTCGACTTCTGACCCAGCCCCCCGGGCGCCGCCGCTCCGTCAGGCGCTCCCTCCCGCTTCCCAGGAAAGACCCCGCCATGCCTCTCTCGGCCCGCCTGCTGACCGCCGGCCTCGTTCTTCTCGCCGCGCCGGCGGCGGCGCAGAGCGTGCAGGACGTGCGCCGGGACATCGCCCGCGTGGCGCAGGACGGCGCCTTCGGCAAGTCGGTGCTGGGCATCGCCGGCTTCGCGGCGATGCCCGGCGTCAGCGCCGCGGAGTTCCGGCTCGACAACGGCGGCCTGCCGGACACCGAGGTCTCTCGCCTCGCGCTGCCGCTGTCCAACGACTGGGAGACGCTCCGCATCCTCGGGGCCGCCCTGCACACCGAGCTCACGCTGGGCTGGTTCACCGCCGAGCAGGACTACGGGACCTTCTTCCGCGGAACCGCCTTCCAGGGCCGACCGTCGTCAGAGATCAATTCCTGGACCGGCGTCGCCGGGCTGGGGCTGGCCTTTCCGGTGGGGGAGCGGACCACGCTCACGCCGCTGATGATGCTCGGCTACGGCCGGGTCGAGGACGACACCGACTTCACCGGCCCCGGCGCGGCCCGGCTCGGCCGGGCGACCCGCGGCGTGCTGTTCAACTGGCGGACGGACGAGCTGATCTACGGTCCCGCCGTCAAGCTGGATCACGCGACGCAGCTGGGCGCCGACATCGGCTTCGAGGGGACCGCGCGGGCGAACCTGATCCTGGCCGAGACGCTCGACGCCTCGCACCCGGCGCTGGAGGGGAGCTCGGAGGCGGTGGTGCTCACCGCGCATGGCGAGCTCGACGGGCCCACCGGCGCCACCATCGCGGGGCGCGAGCTGCGCTGGCTGGCCTTCGCCGCCGGCACCGCCTTCGGCGCGGACGCGGCCGACTCGCTGGGCATCGACGGCTTCGTCGAGCTGGGCGCGGGGCTGGAGATCGTGGACCGCTCGATCCTGCCGCAGATCGCGCTCGAGGGGGCGAGCCTGCGCGCCTCGGTGATCCTGGGCGACGGCGTCACGGGCTGGAGCCTCGGCGGCCAGCTGGAATTCTGACCTGCATCTTTTCCTGGAGGAGACCTGAGATGACCCTGAAGACCCGACTGCTCCGCCCCCTCGCCCCGGCCGCCGCGCTGGCGCTGGTCGCGGCCGCGCCGCTGTCCGCCGAGCCGGTGGCCGAGCGGGACATGCTGAAGTACTGCCAGGGCGAGGCCTCGGCCCGCTTCGACGTGACCCCCCAATACTTCAAGATGGGCAAGCTGGAGGAGCGGGAGAACGGCGCGACGCTCGCCCATGGCCGCTACGAGCAGGCCGGCGGCGGGCATGTCGCCTTCGCCTGCCGCTTCCGCCCCAACGGAGAGTTCTTCTGGGTGCGCACCGAACAGGAGATGGAGACGATCAAGGACGGCCGCGAGGAGGCGACCGAGGCCAACGGCGGGCCCGAGCCGCGCCAGGTGCAGGCCTGCAACGCCGTCGAGGACCGCTACGGCAAGGTCGTGGAGAGCAGCGCCCTGAAGCCCGGCGCCTGGGAGATCATCCTCGAATACGACGACGGCAATTACGTCTGCAACGTCGATGAGAAGGCCAAGGTCACCTACTTCGAGAAGCTGAAGTGAGCCGATATGCCGACGCCGGAGCGCGGCGGGCGAGGCGGGGCCCAACC
>CAXGVP010000386.1:0-4528 GCA_964013055.1 uncultured Albimonas sp. | reverse complement strand
TCGATCTCCGGCGGCAACCTCGACGAGTTCTACACCGTGCGCGTCGCCGGCCTGCGCGGCCTGGTGCGCGGCGGGCTCGAGACCCAGTCCGCCGACGGCCTCACCGCCGCCCAGCAGCTCGAGCGCATCGACGAGGACGCCCGCGCCCTGATGGCCCGTCAGCAGGTGGTCTGGGGCGAGCTGCTCAAGGCCCTGAAGGCCGAGGGCATCCTGGTGCTCGACCGCCGCGCCCTGACCCGGGCCGACACCGCGCTGGTCGAGAAGCATTTCCTCGAGCAGGTGTTCCCCGTGGTCACGCCGCTGGCGATCGACCCCGCGCACCCGTTCCCCTTCATCCCCAACGAGGGGTTTGCATTGGCCCTCCAGCTCCGTCGTCTCTCGGACGACGAGCCGCTGGACGCGCTGCTGCCGGTCCCCGCCCAGGTCCGCCGCTTCATCCGCCTCGAAGACGGCAAGAAGGGCGAGACGCGCTACCTGCCGCTGGAAGAACTGCTCAAGCTCTTCATCGACCGCCTGTTTCCCGGCTATCGGCTCGCGGGCCACGCGCTCTTCAAGGTGCTGCGCGACAGCGACCTGGAAGTCGAGGAAGAGGCCGAGGACCTGGTGCGCGAGTTCGAGACCGCCCTCAAGCGCCGCCGCCGCGGCGAGGTGATCCGCCTCAAGATCGCCGCCGGGGCGCCCGCCGACCTCAAGGCGATGATCGCCGACGAACTGGGCGTGGCGCGCCACGAGGTCGTCGACGTCGAGGGCGTCATCGGCATCAAGGACCTCTCGGAGCTGGTCACCAAGGACCGGCCCGAGCTGCTGTTCCACCCCTACACCCAGCGCATGCCCGAGCGGGTGAAGGACTTCCAGGGCGACATCTTCGCGGCGATCCGCCAGAAGGACATGCTGCTGCACCACCCCTACGAGTCCTTCGACATCGTGGTGCGCTTCCTGCAGCAGGCCGCCCGCGACCCCGACGTGGTGGCGATCAAGCAGACCCTCTACCGGACCTCCAAGGACAGCCCCATCGTCGCCGCGCTTTGCGAAGCCGCGGAAGATGGCAAGTCCGTCACCGCGCTGGTGGAGCTCAAGGCCCGCTTCGACGAGGCCGCCAACATCCGCCAGTCCCGCCAGCTGGAACGCGCCGGCGCCCAGGTGGTCTACGGCTTCATCGACTGGAAGACCCACGCCAAGGTCTCGATGGTGGTGCGGCGCGAGGGCGACCAGTTGGTCACCTACACCCACTTCGGCACCGGCAACTACCACCCGATCACGGCGAACATCTACACCGACCTGTCGCTGTTCACCTGCGAGCCGACGCTGGGCCGCGACGCGGCGCGGGTCTTCAACTTCGTCACCGGCTATGCCGAGCCCGAGGGGCTGGAGGCGCTGAAGCTCTCCCCCCGCTCGCTCAAGCAGCACATCCTCCACGGGCTGCAACGCGAGATCGAGCATGCGAAGGCCGGCCGCCCGGCGCAGGTCTGGGTCAAGGTCAACTCGATCATCGACCCCGAGGTGATCGACGCGCTCTACGCCGCCTCCCAGGGCGGGGTGAAGATCGACATCGTCGCCCGCGGCATCTGCGGCCTGCGCCCCGGCGTCCCGGGCCTGTCGGAGAACATCCGGGTCAAGTCGATCATCGGCCGGTTCCTGGAACACTCGCGCATCGTGTGCTTCGGGAACGGCCACGGCCTGCCGTCGCGCGCGGCCGAGGTCTGGATCTCGTCGGCCGACTGGATGGGCCGCAACCTCAATCGCCGGGTCGAGACGCTGGTCCCGATCCTCAACCCCACCGTCCACGCCCAGATCCTCGAACAGGTGATGGCCGCCAACCTGCGCGACGAGGCGCAGAGCTGGGTGCTCCAGCCCGACGGCCACTGGCTGCGCGCGGTGCCGCCCAAGGGGGTCGAGCCGTTCTCGGCGCATGAGTTCTTCATGACCCACCCCTCCCTCTCCGGCCGCGGCCGGGCGGGGGCCGAGGACGCGCCCCGCCTGCTGCCCGCCGACGTCGATGCGGTGATCGGCGCGCTCGACCCGGACGCGGCGGCGGCGGGCTGAGCCCCGCCCGCAACTTCCATCCCGCCTTGGCTCCGCCCCGCAAGCCCCTGTTTCCGCTGTCCGAAACCGCGGCCCGGCGGCGGGCAGGGCCGGCGGCGCCGGATCTTCTCGCCATACTTGAGCCTCCACCTGCAACCCGTTGATCCGGGTTGCAGAAACCCCAGCCCCCTCCGGGGGACCCCGATGCGGCCCCGCAGCGCAGGCGCGGCCGTTCTCCCTTGACCCATGGCCCATCCCGTGCGAGCGACGGGACGCGACCGCGGCGGAGGAGCGCGCATGAGCGAGCCCAGGCGACAGTCCCGATCCAACGGCCGATCGGGCGTCTCGAGCGTCGGAGCCGCCAAGCGAGGGCACGCCCGGGTGGGTGTGGTCGACGTGGGCTCCAACTCCGTGCGGCTGGTGGTCTACGAGGCGCTCTCGCGCTCGCCGGCCTATTTCTTCAACGAGAAGGTGCTCTGCGGCCTCGGCGCCGACCTCGCCGCCACCGGGCGGCTGTCGGTCTCGGGGCGCGAGCGGGCGCTCAAGGCGCTGACCCGCTTCGCGGCGCTGGCGCGCAGCATGGACATCGACGTGCTCGACGGCGTCGCCACCGCCGCGGTGCGCGAGGCCTCCGACGGCCCCGAGTTCGTCGAGGAGGTCGAGCGCGCCACCGGCCTGCGCCTGCGGGTGGCCACCGGCGAGGACGAGGCCCGCCTCGCCTCGCAGGGCGTGCTGATGGGCTGGCCGGATGCGGACGGGCTGGTCGCCGACCTCGGCGGCGCCTCGCTGGAGCTGTCGCGCGTGGGGCTCGGCCAGGTCGGCCGCGGCGTGACCCTGCCGCTGGGCCCCCTGCGGCTGATGGGGCTCGAGGGGGGGACGGTCGCGCAGGACGCGCTGATCGACGCCGCCTTCGGCTCGGTCCGCGGCATGCTGGGCGTGCCCGGCGGGCGGATCTACCTGGTCGGCGGCTCGTGGCGGGCGCTGGCCAAGCTGCACATGACCCGCATCGGCTACCCGATCCAGGTGCTGCACGAGTTCGAGCTCAGCTCGGAGGAGATGCTGGCCCTGGCCGAGGAAGTCGCCGCCCTGTCGCCCGAGGCGCTGCTCAAGGAGATGTCGTCCTCGCGCGACCGCATCGCCGTGACCCCGATGGGCGCCCGCGTGCTGGCCGGCCTGATCCGGGCGGCGAAGCCCGCCCGCGTCGCCGTCTCGGCCTTCGGCCTGCGCGAGGGGGTGCTCTACGAACATCTCCCCGAGGCGCTGCGCCAGCAGGACCCCCTGCTCTCCGCCGCCCGCCAGATGGAGCGTCGCCTGTCGCGCTTCCCCGGCTTCGGCGCCGAGCTCGCGGCCTTCGTGTGGCCCCTGTTCCCCAACGCCTCCCTCGCCCGGCGCCGCCTGATCGAGGCCGCCTGCGTGCTCAACGACGTCGCCTGGAACGCCCACCCCGACTACCGCGACCAGGCGGTGTTCGAGAGCGTCTACCGCGCCAACATGTCGGGCATCGGCCATTCCGAGCGCGCCTGGATCGGCGCCGCGCTGCGCTATCGCTACAAGTCCGGCGGCGGCGGCCGGCCCGCCGCGCCGGCGCTGGCGCTGCTCTCGGAATCCGAGACCGCCGAGGCCCGGCTGCTGGGCCGCACCATCCGGCTGGGCGCGATGCTGTCGGGCTCCGCGCCCGGGGTTCTGCCGCTGTGCTCGCTGTCGCTGGAGGCCGACGCGCTGGTCCTGCGGCTGCGGGGCGGGGCGGGGGCGTTGGCCGGCGAGATGGTCGAGAAGCGCCTCGCCTCGGTCGCCGACACCGTGGGCCGTCCGCCGCGCCTGGTGATCGACGACGCCGCCGCCGCGGCCGCAGGCTGATCCGGCGCCCCGCGCGGGCGGGCTGACCCGGCGCTTCGGGCGGGCCGCGGCAGGAAACCGCCGGCCAACCGCTTCAGGGTCCGAAGGTTAACGGGTTCTTGACAGGTGGCGGGACGGCGGCGCCGCTTCGCCATGTTTCCGTCAGCGTCACGCAAGGCCTTGCCGCAACGTCAAAAAAACCAAAGGCCCGCGAATCGCGGGCCTTTGCTCTCCTCCCCAGACTTGCGCCGGTGTCGTTCTGTCCCGGACTTTATCAACAGGGACGCTTCGCGCAACAAAATTGCGATTCCGGAGACGTATGGAAAGAATGTTCCACATGTGTCCGCTGCGACCGCGAAATGAACCGCCCGCAAGCCGCCTCCGCATTCGCGCCTGCAACAGGGCCGCGCCGACGCCTCGCCTCGCGATTCCGCCAGGCGTGACGCCGAACCGCCTCCGCCGAGGCCCCGATTCGCGTCCCCCGCCGCCGCCGCGCCATTGCACGGATCGCGCGCATCCCCTAGTCATCCGCGCAGCGCGCCTGGCGCGCCAAGATGCTCCCGCGCGCGGGTCTGCGCGCGACCCCCACCCGCGCGCGGGTCTGCGCGCGACTCTCACCCGCGCGCGGGTCTGCGCGCGACTCTCACCCGCGCGCGGGTCTGCGCGCGAC
>CAXGVP010000385.1:0-4529 GCA_964013055.1 uncultured Albimonas sp. | reverse complement strand
CGCGTAGCCGGCCAGGCGCGGGGTCGCGGCGGGGAGGGGGGCGAGCCGGGCCACGAGCCGCACGACCGCCAGGACCGCGGCGATGAAGGCGAGCTGGCCGAGCTCGACGCCGATGTTGAAGCTCAGCAGCGCCAGCGGGACGTCGCCGGGCGGCAGGCCGATCTCGCGCAGGGCGCCGGCGAAGCCGAAGCCGTGCAGCAGCCCGAAGGCGAAGGCCACCAGCCACGGGCGACGGGTGGCGAGGCCGGGCCGCCCGTCGCGCAGGCTCAGCGCCTCGACCGAGACCAGCAGGATCGACAGGGCGATCAGCGCCTCGACCGGCGGCGGCGGCAGCGCGACATAGCCCAGCGTCGCCAGCGCCAGGGTGATCGAGTGGGCGACGGTGAAGGCGGTGACCGTCTTCAACAGCATCGGCCAGCCGCGCACCAGCAGCATCAGGGCGGCGACGAAGGCCAGGTGGTCGATGCCCGCCAGGATATGCTCGACGCCCAGGCGCGCGTAGGTGGCGCCCACCTGCCAGGCGGAGGGCGCGCGGGGGATCTCGACCGAGGCCTCGCGCGGCTTGAGCAGGAAGCCGTGGCGGGTCCCGTCGAGCAGCGAGAGGTTGACCAGCGCGTCGACGGTCGTGCGCTCGAGCCCCTCGATGCGCAGGCGGGCGCCGGGCAGCGGGGTCTCGCCGGTCAGGGCGTAGTGGAACAGGGCGAAACCGTCGACCACCCGCCCGCCGGGAGCCGGCGTGAGGGTCAGGGCCGGGTCGAAGACGGGGCGGATGTCGGGCACGGTCCCGTCGCGCGTGGGCACCTTCCAAAGCAGGTCGTAGCGGCCGGGCGCGCGCTCCTCGATCTGCAGGTAGGCGGGGCGTATCTCGTGCGCCTGCGCGGGCGCCGCCAGCGCGAGCAGCAGCAGGAGCAGGGGGGCGAGGAGACGGCGGATCGGGGCCGCGCCGGCGAGCGGGCTCATGGCCGCGCGAAGTCCCGGCGCGTCGCCTCGGGCACGCCGTCGGCCTCGATGCGGACGTCGTATGTCTCCAGCAGCTCCCGGAACATGCGGTCCTGGGATTCGAGCACGGCGTAGTAGTCGTACTGGCGCGCGACCGCGTCGCGCACCTCCTCGAACGCGGCGAGGCGCGCGGGCTGGCGATCCTCCACCCGCACCAGGTGCAGGCCGAGGCCGGAGCGCACCGGCCCCGACCACTCGCCCACCGGCATCTCGGCCAGCGACTCGGCGAAGCCGGGGCCGAAGGCGTGGTCGAGCGTCCGCGCCGGCGTCGCCTGCCAGTCGTTGCGCACCGAGAGCTTGTTGCGCCGGTCGGCCGGCGCCGCCTCGCCCGCGCGCAGGGCGGCCAGCGCGGCGTTCAGGCGGGCGTCGTCGGCCTCCGACGGCAGGTAGAGCACCTGCTGGAAGGCGAAGACCGGCGGCCGGGTGAACAGGTCGGGCCGGGCGGCATGGAAGGCGCGCAGCTCGTCCTCCGTCGGGGGCTGCATCAGGGCGCCGAGGTCGCTCGCCACCGCCTCCATCTTCTGGGCGAGCCGGTTGCGGATGATCTCGTCGTCCTCGTCCAGGCCCAGGGCCAGCGCCTCGCGGTAGAACACCTCCTGGCGCAGGTGACGCGCGACGATGGCCGCGACGTCGGCGGGCGCGGGATCGCGCCGCCACTGGGCGCGCCACAGGGTCGTGAGATGGTCGAGGCGCGCCTGGTCGAGCACGATGACCGCGCCGTCGCCGCCCGCCTCTGCGGCTTGTTCCGGCGCGGCCCAGGACCAGGCGGCGAAGAGCAGGCCCCCCGCCGCGAGGAAGTGGACCAGCGGCTCGCGCAGGATCGACTTCAGCATCGGCTCAGTTCGCGACGTGCCAGATCGGCGAGGCCCAGGCCCGCTCGACGATCTCGCGCTTCACGTCGTCGGGATAGGTCACGCCGGCGTTGATCTCGTCGTAGAGGGTCCAGCGGGCGGTCGGCAGCTGCAGGACGCGGACGTAGTAGAAGGCGTTCTGGCCGGGGTCCCAGGTGGGATCGGACCACACGCCCATCAGCTCGGGGTCGCCCTTCTCGGCATCGAAGGCGCCGGTGGCGAGGTCGATGGGCGCGTCGATGGGCGTGACGGTCCCGTCCGCCTGCAGCCGGTCGCCGGAGGCGACGACGTCGAAGATCGCGTCGTGCTGCTCGTTGTTCTCGACCCAGCCCCTGACGATCTGGATGCGGTCGAGGTTCGGCCCGATCGGGTCCTTCATCGCCCAGACCAGGAACTGCGGCGCCTCGGTCCCGGCGTAGTCGCCGCCCATCGGCACGCCCTTGGCGTAGCCGTCGGTCACCATCGCGTCATGGCTGGGGTAGCTGTTCGAAAAACCCTGGCCGGCGAAGACGCGGACCTTCATGCGCGGGCCGGAGGTGGCGAAGGTCTCCTTCGCCATCATCGAATCCCAGATCGCCGGGCGGGTGTTGGCCTCGGCCCACACTGCGGTCAGCGCGCCGGGGTTCGCGTCGGCGATCAGCATCTCGCCCTCCAGCACCGAGGTCGCGCGCACCTGCGCCGTGCGGTCGGCGAGGCCGTGGCTGCCGACGGTGTAATTGTCCTCCTCGACGTTGGAGGGCGTGCCGTTGTGGCTGTCGGTGCCGCCGACGAAGCCGTACTTGAACGGGTTCACGCCGATCTCGGCCTGGTAGCGGATGCCCCGGCCCAGGCCGTAGCGCACGAAGTTCTCCTTCACGAAGCCGCGGCCGTTGAACTGCTGGATCGAGACGGCGTTCTCGAAATCCGCGAACTCGTCGTTGGGCCAGAAGTTGGGGACCGCTTCGGAGTTGCCCTTCACCTGCATCATCTCGATCAGCGGCTCCATCGAGGCGCGCGTCTGGGCGTAGGCCTCGCCGATCGGCACGCCGCTCAGGCTCGCCTCGGCGAAGTGCAGGCCCTTGGATTCGTTGGAGTTGTGGGGGATCGCGAAGACCCGCTTGCCGGCGTCGCGCTGCGCCTGCATCCAGGCCCAGAGCTGCTCGGGGTCCGAGCCCTCGTTCGACGAGAACGGCGCCTCCGGCACGTTCGCGTCGCGGAAGAACACGTTGCGGTGCTGGTTCGAGCCGCCGGGCGCCGAGGTCCACTCGTAGGCGTGGATCGTGGTGAAGACGCCGGGCTGGTAATGCGCCTCGGTCGCCTCCCAGTTCTGGCGCCAGGTGGAGCGGATCGCGGCCTCGCCCTGGAAGAAGGCGGGGTGCGGGTCGCCGCCGCCGGCCAGCGGGGCCAGCACATACCTGCCGTAGAGGGCCAGCGCCGTCTCCAGGTCCGGGGCGGTGCGGAAGGCGACGGCGACCTCGTCGTCGTAGCCGGGCGCGCCGGGGGTCATCAGGCTGTAGGCCTCGCCCATGAACTCCGAGTGGTCGGTGACGGCGACGAAGTCCAGCGGCCGCTTGATGCGGTGCAGGCTGCCGTTGACCATGATCTCCTCGCCCTTGGCGAAGCGGTAGGCGTCGGCGGGCGTGAGGCGGTTGCCGGCGATGAAGGCGTCCATCGAGACGCCGGTGTGCACGTGCTGCTCGCCGAAATACGCCTCCTTCAACGGGTTGCGCGGGGCCTCCGCCTCCGATGTCTGGGCGGCGGCCGCGAGGGGGGCGACGACGGGCAGGACCGCGCAGAGGCAGCCGAGGCGAAGGCCGAGGGGGCCGATGGGCATGGTCATGGTCTCCGCTCCGGCCGCTCCGGCCGCTCCGGGCCTGCGCGCGGAGGTTGCGCGAGGGGGCGGTCGTTCGGCATTGATCATGCCACCGATGGACGAAGGAAACTGCCCACCGATGGGACGATCGAAACCGAGCGCGCTGGATCGCGCGGAGCGCGAGGCGCTGGCCGGCCGCGGCTGGCTTTCGGGTCAGCCGGCGCGCCTGCGCGAGGCCGTGCTCGACGCCTGCGTGCCCCGCACGGTGGCGAAGGGGCGGACGGTCTTCGACGTGGGCGCCGAGCCGGGCGGGCTCTATGGCCTGGCGCAGGGCTGGCTCGACGTCTTCATCGCGCCGGGCGGGGCGCCGCCGACGCTGGTCCATGTCGCGGGGCCGGGCTGGTGGTTCGGCGACTCGGCGCTGCTCACCCGCACGCCGCGCCGCGGGACCCATGCGGCGCGCGCCGACTGCCGGCTGGCCTATCTGTCGCCGGAGGCGGCCCTGGCGCTCGAGGCCGAGGGGCTCGGCGCCTGGCGCGCCGTCGCCCATATCACGGTGGGCGTGGTCGACCATGCCTTCGCCGTCCAGGCCGCCCTGCGGATCCGCGCCCCCCTGCAGCGGACCGCGCGGATGCTGCAGATCCTCATCGGCCCCGGCCTGCCGTTCAGCGCCGGCGCGCCGCTGGATCCGCCGGCGATCCCGATCTCGCAGGAGGATTTCGCCGAGATCGCCAACCTCTCGCGCAATGCCGCCGGCGACGCCCTGCGCGCGCTGTCCGAGGCGGGCGCCCTGCGGCTGGGTTTCCGCGAGATCGCGCTGCTGGACCCCGCGATCCTCGCGCGGCACGCCGCCTGAGCGGCGGGGGGGCGCCGCCGTCGCCCGGCGG
>CAXGVP010000384.1:0-4531 GCA_964013055.1 uncultured Albimonas sp. | reverse complement strand
AAAAGTGCTGACACTTTCCTTGCGCGCTTCGGCCAACAATTTTTGCGCGCTACACCTTGACCGGAGGGGGCGAGTCGCTCAGGCATCAGACGCGATGGACGGTTCCGGAGAACAGGCGCGGGCGCTTTGTTCTTGGGTGAGTCAGGAGCCCGCCGGAGGCTCCCCCCGCCGGAGATCCCCCCAACCTCCCCACACTCACAGGCCCAGCCAAGCCCGCCCGCAGGGCGCCTGTAGACCGCTCGCCGTCAACGCGGGATACGCAGCACCACCCTCAGCCCGCCCAGCGTCTCCGAGCGCTCCAGCGTCAGCGCCCCCCCGTGCGCCCGCGCGATGTCGAGCGCGATGGCGAGCCCCAGGCCGACGCCGCCGCCCTCGTTCTGGTTGCGGCTCTCGTCGAGGCGGGCGAAGGGGCGCAGGGCGGTGTCGCGCATCTCCTCGGGGATGCCGGGGCCGTCGTCCTCGACCGACCATTCGACGAACATCCGGCCCAGCCGCAGGCGGGTCTCGACCCGGTCGCCGTAGCGCGCGGCGTTGGCGATCAGGTTGCCCAGCGCCCGGCCGATGGCGCCGGGGCGCAGGACCACCGGCTCGGGCGGGCGGGAATCCTCGGTCAGCGACACGGCCACCTCGGCGCCGGCGCGACGGGCGTCGGCGGCGGCGGTCTCCAGCAGGGCCAGCGGGTCGGCCTCGACCGCGGTCTCCCCCGCGCCGCCGCGGGCGAAGTCGAGGAAGGCCGCCAGCATCCGCTCCATCTCCACGATGTCGCGCGCAAGGTCGTCGCGATCCGGCGAGGGGTCCAGCATCTCGACCGCCAGCCGCATCCGGGTCAGGGGCGTGCGCAGGTCGTGGCTGACGCCGTAGAGCATGTTGGTGCGCTGCTCCATCGCCCGCTCGACCCTCCGGCGCATGTCGAGGAAGGCGGCGCCGGCGCGGCGAACCTCCTCCGCGCCGCCGGGGCGGTAGGGGACCACGCGGCCGCGCCCGAAGGCCTCGGCGGCGTTGGCCAGCGCCCGGATCGGGCGCACCTGGTTGCGCAGGAACAGCACCGCCACCACCGTCAGCAGCACGGCGGTCCCCACCATCCACACCAGCAGGATATGCGGGTTCGAGGCGATGGTCCGCTTGCGCGGGATCAGGGCGCGCAGCACGCCCTTACCGGTCTGGATCTTCAGCTCGACGTCGCGGTTGTAGCGCACCAGGTCGATGGACATCGGCCGGGCGATGTCCTCGCGCAGCCGCTCGGCCAGCGCGTTGCCCGAGACGTCGTAGAACCGCTGCGCATTGTCCGGCGACACCGTGGCCCCGGCGTCGATCGCCAGCGTCATGCCCAGCGGGCGGGCGATGTTCTCGAGCCGGATGCGGGCGTCCTCGACGGTCTCGGCGGTCTCGACGGCGTTGACGGCGTAGATCAGCTCCAGCGCCACCGAGCCCGCCATCTGCTGGGTGACGCCGGCGTAGTGGTTCTGGATGAACAGGGCGGCCACCACCAGCTGCAGCAGCACGATGGGCGCCAGCAGGATCACCAGCGCCCGGCCGAACAGGCTGCGCGGCAGGTATTTCTTGTAAGCCTTGGCCATGGCGGCCAAGTTGCGCGCGACGAGGCCCCGAAGCAATGGGCCCGCACGCCCCGGGCCCGGTTTCCCCGGCCCCGATGGAGGAGGATCCCCGATGAGCGCAGGCCCCACCCCCGCCGACCCGTTCGACCGCCGCCCCGACGCCGACGGGCCTGTCGTGGCGCTCGAGCCCGGCCTGCGCCGCGTGACCTGCCCCAATCCCTCGCCCATGACCTTCACCGGCACCCGCACCTACATCGTCGGCCGGGGCGAGGTCGCCGTGGTCGACCCCGGCCCCGAGCATCCCGGCCACCTCGAGACTATCCTCTCGGCGCTGGAGCCGGGGGAGCGCGTCTCGCACATCGTGCTCACGCATACGCACGTCGACCATTCTCCCGGCGCGGCCGCGCTGAAGGCGCGCACCGGGGCGCCGACCTGGGCCTTCGGCCCCCACGGCGCCGGGCGCAGCGAGCGGATGCAGGCGCTGGCCGCCTCGGGCGCGGAGCTGGGCGGCGGCGAGGGCGGCGACCGGAGCTTCGTCCCCGATCACACGCTTGGCGATGGGCAGCGGCTGGAGGGCGCCGGCTGGGCGCTGACCGCGATCCACACGCCGGGGCACATCTCCAACCACCTCGCCTTCGCGGTGGAGGCCGAGGGGATGACCCCCGGCGCAGTGCTCTCGGGCGATCACGTGATGGGTTGGGCGACCTCGATCGTGTCGCCGCCCGACGGGGACATGGCGGCCTACATGGCAAGCCTGCGCAAGATGCAGGGGCGCGGCGACCGGGTGTTCCATCCCGGCCACGGCCACCCGATCGCGGACCCCGAGGCGATGCTCGCCCACCTGATCGCCCACCGCGAGAGCCGCGTGCAGCAGGTGCTGGCCGCCCTGCCCTCGCCGGGGATGCCCGGCAAGGACGCGCTGGAGATGGCGCGGGGGATCTATACCGACGTGGACCCGGCGCTGCTGGGGGCGGCGGCGCGCAACGTGTTCTCGGTGCTGATCGGCCTGGTCGAGGACGGGCGGGCGGAACACGAGGGGGTGCTGTCGGACAAGGCGAAGTTCCGGCATCGGTGAGGGAGCGGTCTACAGGCGCCCTGCGGGCGGGCTTGGCTGGGCCTGCGAGCGTGGGGGCCCTGGAGCGGAAGGGCCGGGCGAGGAGCCTCCGGCGGGCTCCGGAGAACAGGCGCTCCCGGGGGGCGCGTGAGGCCCGGGGGCGTGCGGCGGGGGCTGCGGCGGGCGGACCCCGCGTCGCGTTTCGTTGCAGGGGGCGCGGCCCTAGGTAGAGGGTCAGGTCCGAAACCAGCAGGAGAGATCCGATGAGCCAACCTCCCAAGCCCGTGGTGCTGGTGATCCTCGACGGGTGGGGCCTGCGGGCGGAGACCGAGGGCAATGCGGTCGCCCAGGCGAAGACCCCCACCTTCGACGCGCTGATGGAGGGGCTGCCCAACGCCACCCTGAAGGCCTGCGGCAATGCCGTGGGGCTGCCGGAAGGGCAGATGGGCAACTCCGAGGTCGGGCACACCAACATCGGGGCCGGGCGCATCGTGTGGATGGACCTGCCCCGGATCGACCGGGCCATCGAGGACGGGTCCTTTGCGACGAACGAGGTGCTGCAGGGCTTCGTCAACAAGCTGCGGGCGGCGGGCGGGGCCGCGCATGTGGCGGGGCTGGTCTCGCCGGGCGGGGTGCACTCGCACCAGCGGCACATGGCGGAGGCGGCGAAGGTCCTGGCGAAGGCGGGGCTGGAGGTGAAGCTGCACGCCTATCTCGACGGGCGGGACACGCCGCCGAAGTCGGCGCCGGGCTATCTGCAGACGCTGGAGGACGACATCGCCGGGGTCGAGGGCGTCTCGATCGCCACCGTCGTCGGGCGCTTCTTCGCCATGGACCGCGACAACCGCTGGGACCGGGTCGCGCAGGCCTACGAGCTGATGGTGCGGGCGAAGGGCGACAAGGCGGACAGCGCGGTGGCGGCCGCCGAGGCGGCCCATGCGGCCGGGGAGACGGACGAGTTCGTCTCGCCCCATGTCATCGGCGACTACGCCGGGATGAAGCCGGGCGACGGGCTGCTGTTCATCAACTTCCGCGCCGACCGGGCGCGCGAGATCCTCTCGGCCCTCGCCGCGCCGGAGTTCGACGGGTTCGACCGGGGCGAGGCGCCGGAGTTCTCGGCCCTGGCGGGGATGGTCGAGTATTCCTCCGAGCACGCGAAGTTCATGCCAGCGATGTTCCCGCCGGAGGAGATCGTCAACACGCTGGGCGAGTGGGTGGCGAAGCACGGCAAGACCCAGCTGCGGCTGGCCGAGACCGAGAAATATCCCCACGTCACCTTCTTCCTCAACGGCGGCGAGGAGGTTCCCAACGCCGCCGAGGACCGCCACATGGCGCCCTCGCCCTACGTGAAGACCTACGACCAGCAGCCGGAGATGGCCGAGCCGGAGGTGACTCACCGGCTGGTGGAGGCGATCCGGCGCGGCAGGCACGACCTGATCGTGTGCAACTTCGCCAACCCCGACATGGTGGGGCATACCGGGGACCTCTCCGCCGCCATCGCGGCGGTGGAGGCGGTGGACGCGGGGCTGGGCAAGGCGATCCGGGCGCTGGAGACGGTGGGCGGCGCGATGATCGTCACCGCCGACCACGGCAACTGCGAGACCATGATCGACCCCGAGAGCGGCGGCCCCCACACCGCCCACACGCTCAACCCCGTGCCGGTGATCGTCGTCGGCGGGCCCGAGGGCGCGCGCCTGCGCGAGGACGGGGTGCTGGGCGATCTCGCCCCCACGCTGCTGGAGCTGATGCGCCTGGACCAGCCCGAGGAGATGACCGGCCGCTCGCTCCTGATCCGCGCCAACGCCTGATGCGGCGGGCCGGGGCCTGCGGGCGCGCCCTCGCGGCGGCGCTGCTGCTGCCGGCGGCGCCGGCGCCGGCGGCCGCGCAGCAGAGCGCGGCGCCGGTCGCCGCCGAGGCGCTG
>CAXGVP010000383.1:0-4539 GCA_964013055.1 uncultured Albimonas sp. | reverse complement strand
GAGCCGCGCCGGGTCGCAGGGACCCGGCGCGGCGGGCGGGGCGAGGGAGGTCGCCATGCCCGCGGTCAGTATTTGCGCCGCGCGAACTCGGCGAGCACGAAGTTGTCGTAGCTCGCCTCCCCCACCCGGAACCACAGCAGGGACTGCTTGCGGAACTCCGAGAAGCTTTCGTAGATCCGCTTGAAGTTCGGGTTCTCCGCGGCGATCTCGTCGTAATAGGCGAAGGACATCTCGTAGGCCTTCGACATCACGTCCTGGGGGAAGGGTCGCAGCTCCGCCCCCCTGGAGACGAGCTCGCGCAGGGCCTTGCCGTTCTCGGCGTCGTAGGTGGTCAGGATGTTCTGCTCCATCTCCACCGCGGCCAGCTCCCAGGCGGCCTTGTAGGCCTCGGGCAGGGCCTGCCAGGCCTGCTGGTTGACGAAGGAGCCGACGTTGATGCCGCCCTCCCACCAGCCGGGGAAGTGGTAGTATTTCGCGACCTTGTAGAGCCCCAGCGTCTGGTCGTCGTAGGGGCCGACGTATTCGACCGCGTCGATCGTGCCGCGTTCGAGCGCGGGGTAGATGTCGCCCGCGGCGATCAGCTGCGGGACCACGCCGATGCGCCGCATGATCTCGGAGGCGAAGCCGCCGATGCGCATCTTCAGGCCGACCATGTCGTCCATGCTCTCGATCGGCTTGCGGTACCAGCCGCCCATCTGCGCGCCGGTCAGGCCCATGGGGGTGTAGTGGATGTTGAAGCCGTCCATGAACTCCTGGAACAGCTCGCGCCCGCCGCCCTTGCGCATCCAGGCGACCATCTGGCGGGTGTTCATGCCGAAGGGCAGGCCCGTGGCCATCACGAAGGTCGGGTCCTTGCCGATGTAGAAGTAGGTGGCGGTGTAGCCGGCCTCGACCGTGCCGTTCTGCACCGCGTCCAGCACGTCCAGCGGCGGCACCAGCTCTCCCGGGCCGAACAGCTGCACGTCGAAGCCGCCGTCGGTCAGGGTGCGGATCCGCTCCATGAAGGTGATGCAGGCGTCGTAGGACGAGGTCAGGTTGCGCGGGTAGCTGGACGTCCAGCGCCATTTCACCTTCGGGTCGCCGGCGGCGACGGCGGGCGCCGCGAGCGCGGCGGAGCCGGCGGCCCCCAGCGCGGCGGTCCGCAGGAAATCGCGACGTTGCATCTGGTCTCTCCCTTTCGTCTCGCGGCGTCGTTGGTCCGGCTCGGGGGGCAGGCCGCGTCCGCCCCGGAGTGCGGCGCGCGACGGCGCGCCGGCATGGGATCGCGGGGGTCAGTCGAAGCTGATCGGCGGCAGGCCCCCGCCGGGGTCCGAGAGGCCGGCGCCCAGGCCCGGCAGCTCCAGCTGCTCGAGCCGCTCGTCCACGGCCTCCTCGGAGATCGTGGTCTCCTCGTGCAGCCAGTAGGTCGAGATCTGGGGAAAGGCGATCAGCAGGCCCACCAGGGTCAGCTGCAGGCACAGCCACGGGATCGCGCCCAGGTAGATGTCGCGGGAGCGGACCTCGGGCGGGGCGACGCCGCGCAGGAAGAACAGGGCCGCGCCGAAGGGCGGGTGCATGAAGCTGGTCTGGATGTTCACCGACAGCATCACGCCCAGCCAGACCGGGTTGATGCCCAGCGTCGCCGCGGTGGGCGCGATCAGCGGCACCACGATGAAGGCGATCTCGAAGAAGTCGAGGAAGAAGGCCAGCAGGAAGATGAAGACCATCACGAAGACCAGGAAGCCGGTCTGGCCGCCGGGCAGGTCGGTCAGCAGGCCCTCGACCCAGTGGGCGCCGCTGACGCCCTGGAAGGTCAGGCTGAAGACGGTGGCGCCGAACAGGATGAAGGCGACCATGGCGGTGATGCGCATGGTGGTGGCCATCGCCTGCTGCACCAGCGGCCAGCTCAGGCGGCGGTTCAGCGCGGCCAGCAGCAAGGCCCCCACGCCGCCCATCGCCCCCGCCTCGGTCGGGGTGGCGAGGCCCATGAACACCGTCCCCAGCACCAGGAACATCAGCCCCAGCGAGGGCAGCATCCCCGCCGCCACGCGGCGCGCCAGCGCCCAGCCGCGGCGGGTGCGCATCTCGGGCGGCAGCGGCGGGACCAGGCCGGGCCGGACCAGCGCCAGCACGCCGATGAAGCCCAGGAACAGCAGCACCTGCACGATCGAGGGCCCGATCGCGCCCAGGTACATGTCGCCCACCGAGACGTTGAGCTGGGTCGACATGATGATCAGCACCAGCGACGGCGGGATCAGCTGCGCGATGGTGCCCGAGGCCGCGATCACCCCGGTCGCCACCCGCGGGCTGTAGCCCGTGCGCAGCATCGCCGGCAGCGAGATCATCGCCATGGTGATCACCGAGGCCGCCACCGTCCCGGTGATCGCCCCCATGATCGCCCCCACCAGCACCACCGCCACCGCGAGGCCCCCGGGGCGGGGGCCGAACAGCTCTCCCATCCCCTCCAGCAGGTCCTCGGCCAGGCCGCAGCGCTCGATGATCGCGCCCATGAAGGTGAAGAACGGCACCGCCAGCAGCAGCTCGTTCGAGATGGTGCCGAACAGGCGGAAGGGCAGAGCCTGCAGGAAGTCGGGCGTGAACTCGCCCACGGCGATGCCGATGCCGGCGAAGACCAGCCCCGCCGCCGCCAGCGAGAAGGCGATCGGGAAGCCGAGCACCAGGAACCCGATCATGCCGAGGAACATCAGCGGCGGCAGAACGCCATGCGAGAGCACCGGTCTTTCCCTCCCTTGTCTTCGTGGATGCGCGCGCTCAGGCGGCGGGGGGCGCGGGATGCCCCTCGTGCCCGGTCGTCGCCCCGCGCAGGGCGGCGATGCGCTTGATCAGCTCGGAGACGCCCTGCAGCGTCATCAGCCCGAAGCCGAGCGGCAGCAGCAGCTTGGCCGGCCACAGGATCAGCCCGCCGGCGTTGTTGGAGCGCTCGCCCGAGAGCAGCGAGTGCCAGAAGAACGGGATCGACAGCGCCGTCAGCAGCAGGCAGACCGGCAGCAGGAACAGGACCAGGCCGAAGACGTCGATCTTCAGCCGGGCGCGTTCGCTCAGGCTGCCGTAGACCACGTCGACGCGCACATGCCCGTCCAGGCGCAGCGTGTGCGCCCCGCCCAGCAGCACCATCGCGCCGAACAGGTACCACTGGATCTCGAGGAAGGCGTTCGAGCTGTAGCTGGCCGCATAGCGCGAGATCGCGTTGGCTGCGCTGATCAGCAGGGCGGCGAGCACGGCGAAGTCGGCGACGCGGCTCAGCCGGCGGGTGGTCTCGTCGATCAGGGCCGAGACGCGCAGCGCGCCCGTCATGCCCCCGGCATCGGCTGTCCGGCCTTCGTTCACGTCGCCCTCCCCGGTCGCGGTCTTGTCGTTGGCGCCATGGTGAGGCGCCCGCGGCGCCGGCTCTGTCGCCTCGGCGACAGTGTCGCAGGGCGCTCCGTCGTCTGATCCGGGCCCCGGACGGCGCCGGCGGTTGGTCGTTGCCAACGGCGTCGCGCGGCGTCACCATCCGGGACCTGGGAGGAAAAATCGGGAAAGCCGACATGACACGCGAAGAGGTCATGGCCATCCTGAACGATCACGAGTGGTTCGCGGCCCTGCCGCCGGACGTGCGCGCGTCGATCGTGAAGCATGGCCGCCCGCGCAAGGTGGTCGCGGGAGAGCTGATCTATGCCGAGGGAGATCCCTGCACCGGCCAGTTCGGGGTGCTGGAAGGGGCCGTGCGCCTCACCGGCTCGACCCCCTGCGGCAAGCAGATCATCTACCGGGTGCTGGCGACGGGGGGCTGGTTCGGCCACCTGACCGCGCTCGACGACGGGTTGCGCTTCCAGGACGCGCACGCGCTGCAGCCGGGGGTGCTGCTGCACCTGACGCGCGCCGGCTTCGAGAAGGTGCTCGAGGAGGATCCGCGCCGGGCGATCCTGTTCTCGCGGCTGATCTGCCGGGACATCCGCATCTCGATGCGGATGATGGCCGAGTACCAGACCACGCCGCTGCTGCGCCGCATCGGTCACGTGGTGCTGGAGATGAGCGCCAAGACCGCCCGCCACAACCTGGTGGACCTGCCCCTGACGCAGGAGACGCTGGCGGCCCTGGCCGGGACCACCCGCCAGACGGTGAACCGGGTGCTGCGCGAGTGGGAGAAGCAGGGCCTGCTGACCATCGCCTACGGGCGCATCGACGTGCCCGACCCCGAGGCCCTGTCCGAGGTCGTCGGCGCCGTCCTGCCCGCCCACCTGCACTGAGCGTCGGCGGGGCCCCCCCGCCTTCGCCTTCGCGTCGCCCGCCCGCGCCCCGTCGCGCCGCGCCCGCCCGGTCCCCTCGTGCCGCGCCCGCCCGCGCCGCGTCCGCGGGGATGGCGCGCGAGGCCCCCTTCAGGGCGCCTTGCGGAACCCGCCCTTGTCGGCGGACAGCGCGTGCGCCGCGTAGATGCGCAGCGTGGGCGAGACCTTGCGCCGGCGCGGTTCCGCCGGGGCCCAGCGACGGCCTTCGGGCCGCGCCTCCATCGCCGCGCGGCGGGCGGCGAGCGTCGCCTCGTCCACCGCAATCTCGATG
>CAXGVP010000382.1:0-4540 GCA_964013055.1 uncultured Albimonas sp. | reverse complement strand
GCGCATCAGCCCCCCCGCGGTCCCGTCGACATAGGCGTCGAACAGCGCCCGGTCGCCGATCGCCGGCCCGTGCGCATCGTAGGAGCGGGCGTCGAGCAGCGCCTCGAACAGGTCGCGCGGCAGGGCGGCGGCGGCGATCGCCTCGGCCAGCGGCTCGACGACCTCGTGGCGGCGCGGGGCGGCGCCGTCGAAGATCTCGGCCACGGCGTCGCGCCACCATTGCAGGCGGATCTCGCCCAGCATCGGCTCGGAGACCACCGAGGGGATCCGCGCCACCTCGAGGTTGAAGGCATAGAGCGCGACCAGCCGCGCCGAGGCCGGCGGCGGCGCGAGCCGCGCGGTGGCCCAGCGGTCGCGGTCGTGGTCCCGGACGAGGGATTCGCAGGCGTCATGGCTCATGCCCCGTCCAGTGGCCCAGCCCGCTGCCCGGCGCAACGGGCGAGATGCGCGGCGGCTCGCTCCTCGCGGGCGCCCTGCCCGCCCGCGCTTCGGTCCCGCCGCGGGCCTTCGCCCCGGCGCAAGCCCGGCCGGCGCGCGCGGGCGTCGCCGTCACCCTCCCCCCGCCAGCCAGGCGACGAGGATGTAGCGGCCGAGCTTGGCGATCGTGACGAGGGCGAGGAACACCGCCAGCGGCTCTCGCAGGACGCCGGCGACCAGGGTGAGCGGATCCCCGATGAACGGGGCCCAGGACAGCAGCAGGGACCACTTGCCCCAGCGGCGATACCAGCCCTCGGCGCGCTGCATCTGCTCGCGCTTCACGGGGAACCAGCGGCGACCCTCGAAATGGGCGAGGTAGCGGCCCAGCACCCAGTTCACCGTGGACCCCAGCACGTTGCCCACCGTCGCCACCGCCACCAGCGCCCACAGCGGGTAGTGCTCGGCGAGGATCATGGCGGCGAGCAGGATCTCGGACTGCGCCGGCAGCACGGTGGCGGCGAGGAAGCAGACGAGGAACAGGCCGGCGAATTCGACGAGATGGGCCATGCGCTCAGACCCGCCCGGCGAGAGGCCGGCCCGCGGTCACGCCGGCAGGAACCCGGAGGCCTCGCCCCCGCCAATCGTCTCCCCGACCGCCTTCCAGACGGCGGTTGGCTTGGTTGGCGAGGTCCCCCGGCATCGGGCGCCCGCTTCCGCGAGGGCCTGCACGGGGCCGCATCGCTGGGCTGCGGCGGCCTTGCGATCGTCCGAGAGGGTGGGAGGAGAGGCGCCTCCCGGTCCGCCCGCTTCTGCGACCACAGGGGGCGGCGCCCTGCGGCGGGCGGGCGGCGACCCGCGTGACCCGGGCATGGTGCGAAACGCCTCTCATGGGCTGGAGATATCCTGCTCGGCGAAAAATCCACCCTCGTCGGCACGGCTGCGAGGTCGCGGGTCGGATCCCGAGCCTGCGCCGCATCGCGTCGGTCCGCCGCCGCCCGGCGGAGCCGCGGCCCGTCTCGGCGCCTGCACGCTCGGTGCGACGCCGCAAAAGCGAGGCGAGGACCGGGGCCCAGGCTTGAGGGGGACGGGTTTGTCGAGATCTCGGGCTCGCCCCTCTCCAACCTGGCGGGACGGCGGCAAGCGGTCGCAATCAGCGCTCCGGTCGGCTCCGCACAACGCGGATCAGGGCCAGGGCGCGCGACAGGCGGCCGGCGCCGTGGCGGCCGCGACGTCGGGCGCCTGCCGTGCGCCGGGGAGGAAGGCCCGGCCCGCGCGCAGGCGCGCGCAAGGCATCCCGGAGCGCCCCTTGACGCCCATCCGGGAAAACCCTATCCCCACGCTCGGATGGCGACGTGGCGGAGTGGTTACGCAGCGGATTGCAAATCCGTGCACACCGGTTCGATTCCGGTCGTCGCCTCCATCCAACCCCCTGTTATCCTGACCGCATCGCAGCGCCCCCCGGGGCGCCGCACGGCCCCGCCCGACCGCGTCGCCATTTCCTCGGCGGACCGGCGCGCTACCTGCCTCCCCGTCGCAGAGGGAGGAGACGGATGGTGCGCAGGGCCCTGGTCGTGGGAGCGTCGGGCGGACTCGGCGCCGCGCTCGTGCAGGCGCTCGAGGCGCGGGGGGCGGAGGTCCACGGACTGTCCCGCAGCGTCGACGGGCTGGAGCTGACCGACCCGCGCAGCGTCGAGACGGTGATGACGCGCCAGCAAGGCCCCTTCGACCTGGTGCTGGTCGCCACCGGCGTGCTCGCCCCACCCGGCGGCGCGCCGGAGAAGTCGCTGGCCCGGATCGAGGCCGCGGCGATGGCCGAGCTTTTCGCGATCAACGCCATCGGGCCCGCGCTGATCCTGCGCCACCTGCCCCGGCTGCTGGACCGCAGGGCGCCCTCGGTGGCCGGCGTGCTGACCGCGCGGGTCGGCTCGATCGGCGACAACGCGCTGGGCGGCTGGCACGGCTATCGCGCCTCGAAGGCGGCGGCGAACCAGATCGTGCGCGGCGCCTCGATCGAGATCGCGCGCAGCCACCCCAGGGCCGCCGTCGTGGCGCTGCACCCGGGCACGGTCGAGACCCGCTTCACCGCCGACTATCCCGGCCACCGCAAGGTCCCGGCGGAGACGGCGGCGCGCAACCTGCTGGACGTGATCGAGGGGCTGGGCGCGGCCGACACCGGCCGCTTCCTCGACTGGGCGGGGAAGGAGATCCCGTGGTGAGGCTGGTGCTGGTGCTGGGCGACCAGCTCTCGCCCGGGCTGTCTGCGCTGAAGGCCGCGGACCGCAAGGCCGACCGCGTGGTGATGGCCGAGGTGGCGGCCGAGGCGGGCTCGGTCGCCCACCACCCCAAGAAGATCGCCCTGATCTTCGCGGCGATGCGCAAGTTCGCGACGCGGCTGCGCGACGAGGGCTGGACGGTCGACTACACCCCGCTCGACGATCCCGTTAGCGCCGGCTCGATCCCCGGCGAACTGCTGCGCCGGGCGGAGGCGCATGGGGCGAGCGAGGTGCTCGCCACCCGCCCCGGCGAATGGCGCCTGATCGAGGCGCTGGAGGACGCCCCCCTCAAGGTGCGCCTGCTGGAGGACGACCGCTTCATCGCCTCGCACGCCGACTTCGACGGCTGGGCCAGGGGGCGCAAGTCCCTGCGCATGGAGTTCTTCTATCGCGAGATGCGCCGCCGCACCGGCCTGCTGATGGAGGGCGACGCCCCCGCCGGCGGCCAGTGGAACTACGACCGCGACAACCGCAAGCCGCCGAAGGACGACCTGTTCCTGCCCGAGCCGAAACGCTTCGAGCCCGACGCGACCGTCGCGGAGGTGCTGGACCTGGTGGAGGCGCGCTTCCCCGACAATTTCGGCGACCTGCGCCCGTTCTGGTTCGCCACCGACGCCGACCAGGCCGAAGCCGTGCTGGCGCATTTCCTAGAGCAGGCCCTGCCCCGCTTCGGCGACTACCAGGACGCGATGCTGGCGGAGCGGCGGTTCCTCTATCACGCGCTGATCTCGGCCTATCTCAACATCGGCCTGCTGGACCCGCTGGAGGTCTGCCGGCGCGCCGAGGCCGAATGGACCGAGGGCCGCGCGCCGCTGAACGCGGTCGAGGGGTTCATCCGCCAGATCCTCGGCTGGCGCGAGTACATCCGCGGGATCTATTTCCGCGAGGGACCCGATTACCCGGCCCGCAACGCGCTGGGCCATGCGCGGGACCTGCCGCCGCTCTACTGGGGGGCGGAGACGCGGATGGCCTGCCTCTTGGCCGCCGTCGGCCAGACGCGGGAGGAGGCCTACGCCCACCACATCCAGCGCCTGATGGTCACCGGCAATTTCGCCCTGCTGGCCGGGATCGACCCGGCGCAGGTGCACATCTGGTATCTCTCGGTCTACTTCGACGCGTTCGAGTGGGTCGAGGCGCCCAACACCGTGGGGATGAGCCAGTTCGCCGACGGCGGGCTGGTCGCCTCGAAGCCCTATGTCTCCTCGGGCAGCTACATCGACCGGATGTCGGACTATTGCGGCGGCTGCCGGTATTCGGTGAAGACCAGGGTCGGCGACGGGGCCTGCCCGTTCAACCTGCTCTACTGGCACTTCCTCGACCGCCACCGCGCGCGGTTCGAGGGCAACCCCCGCATGGCAACCATGTACCGGACCTGGGAGCGGATGGAGGCCGGCAAGCGCCGCGCGATCCTCGTGGAGGCCGAGGCCTTCCTCGGGCGGATGGAGGCGGGCGAGACGGTCTGAGACCGGAAAGGGCCGCCCCCGGGGGGACGGCCCTTCCTGCATCGTGCGGCGTGCGGCGCGATCAGACGAAGCCGAAGGCGTCGGCGAGCCCGGCGATCGTCGCGCCCTCGATCAGCACCGAGTGGTCGTCGGCGATCGCGATCAGCACGCCGGCGTCGGTCTCGGTCATCGCCTCGCTCAGCGCGTCGAAGCCGTCGAGATCGGCGCGGGAGACCACCATCCGGTCGCCCTCGGCGGCGTCGAAGTCGGCGATCACGTCGTCGCCGGAGCCCTCGAGGAAGTCGAAGCGGTCGGCGCCCCGGCCACCCTTCAGCCAGTCGTCGCCGTCGCCGCCGCTCAGCAGGTCGGCGCCCTTGCCGCCATAGAGGGCGTCGTCGCCGTCGCCGC
>CAXGVP010000381.1:0-4551 GCA_964013055.1 uncultured Albimonas sp. | reverse complement strand
CGCTCTGATCGGCATCAGCGAGAGACGGCTCCGGAGAACAGGCGCTTTGCGAGGGATCGCCGGCGGTGCGCCCGCGGCGGGCGCGGTCGGCCGGTCACGCGCGTGCGGCGGGGCGGGGCTGTGGGGGCGAGGCTGGCAGGCGGGGGCGGGGACGCCTATCTGGGCCTCGTGGGGCGGGCGCGAGGGCGCGGCGCCCCGGGTCCGTTCGTCGCCGGAGGCGCCCGTCTTGTCCGATTCCGCCGCATGAGCGCGCGCCGCGCGCCCGCCTGGCTCGCCTGGGCCAATCTCTCGTTGCTGATCCTGTTCCCGCTCGCCTGGGGGGCGCCGCTGGTCACCGCGGGGCTGATCCCGTTCCTGGAGGGGGAGACGATCTCGATCCTCTCGGGCGTGGCGGCGCTGTGGGAGGACGAGCCGGGGCTGGCGGCGCTGGTGGCGCTGTTCGGGGTGGCGATGCCCTATGCCAAGACGCTGGCGCTGGCGGGGGTGCATTTCGGGCGGCTGGACGCGCGGTGGACGCCGGCGCTGGCGGTGCTGGGGAAGCTCTCGATGGCCGATGTGTTCCTGGTGGCGCTGGGGGTGATCGTGGCCAAGGGCGTCGGCTGGGGGCGGGTCGAGACCGCCTGGGGATTGCCGCTGTTCGCGGGCTGCGTGCTGGCCTCGCTGGCGATCTCGATGGCGACGCCGGTGGAGCGGCGGCGATCGCCCTGATCGGCCAGGGGATCGGCGCGGCGCCGAGGCGGCTCGCGGCCGGGCGCGGCGCCTGGCGGGCGACGCAGGTCGAGGGCCGCCTGCGCGCGAGCCGCGCGGCGGCCTCGGCGGGAACGCTGCCGGGCCATGGCGGCGGCTGGCCGGGGTCGCCCGGGTCCCGGCGTCCCGGCGCGACGCCGCTGCCGGTCGCGGGGGCGCGGCTGGCGCTGCGCGCGTCCGGCCGGGACCGGCGCGCGGCGCTCGGGCCGGCGCCGGCGGGTCTGCCGACGGCAGGGCTTTCCTTGGGCCTCCGAACGTCGCACAACCCGGCCATGGCCAAGAACGCCCCGATCTTCGTCTGCGCCGAGTGCGGCGCGATCCATGCCCGCTGGTCCGGGCGCTGCGATTCCTGCGGCGCCTGGAATTCCGTGCACGAGGAGACCGGCGTCGCCGCCTCGCTGCCCAAGTCCGTCGGCGTCGCGCGCACCGGCAAGACCCGCGCCGCGGCCCTGGTCTCGCTGGAGGGGGAGGAGGCCGCGCCGCCCCGCCTCTCGGCCGCGGTCGAGGAACTGGACCGGGTGCTCGGCGGCGGGCTGGTGCCGGCCTCCGCCGTGCTAGTGGGCGGCGATCCGGGGATCGGCAAGTCGACGCTGCTGCTGCAGGCCGCCGCCGCCTTCGCCCGGCAGGGGGCGAAATGCGTCTATGTCTCGGGCGAGGAGGCGACGGCGCAGATCCGCATGCGCGCCTCGCGCCTCGGCCTCCAGCAGGCGCCGGTAGCGCTGTCGGCGGAGACCGACCTCAACGCCATCCTCGCCATGCTGGAGGCCGAGAAGCCCCAGGTCGCCATCGTCGATTCGATCCAGACCATGTGGCTCGATTCGGTGGAGAGCGCGCCCGGCTCGGTCAGCCAGGTGCGCGCGGCCTCTCATGCGCTGACCGCCTTCGCCAAGCGCCGCGGCTCGGCGGTGATCCTGGTCGGCCACGTCACCAAGGAGGGCCAGATCGCCGGCCCCCGGGTGGTCGAGCACATGGTCGACACCGTGCTCTATTTCGAGGGCGAGCGCGGCCACCCGTTCCGCATCCTGCGCGCGGTGAAGAACCGCTTCGGCCCCGCCGACGAGATCGGCGTCTTCGAGATGACCGGCAAGGGGCTGGCGCAGGTCTCCAACCCCTCGGCGCTGTTCCTCTCCGAGCGGGGGCGCGAGACGCCCGGCGCCGCGGTCTTCGCGGGCGTCGAGGGCACCCGGCCGCTGCTGGTCGAGATCCAGGCGCTGGTCGCGCCCTCGCCCCCCGGATCGCCGCGCCGGGCGGTGGTGGGCTGGGACAGCTCGCGCCTGGCGATGATCCTCGCGGTGCTCGAGGCGCGCTGCGGCGTGGCGCTGTCGGGCAACGACATCTATCTCAACGTGGCCGGCGGCCTGCGCGTGACCGAGCCGGCGGCCGACCTCGCCGTCGCGGCGGCGCTGCTGTCAGCCGCGGGGGGCGAGCCGCTGCCGGCGGAGGCCGTCTACTTCGGCGAGATCAGCCTCTCGGGCGCGGTGCGCCCCGCCCCCCAGTCCGACACCCGCCTGCGCGAGGCCGCGCGCCTAGGCTTCAACGTCGCGTTCTCGCCTTCGCAGGTGAAGCCGGGGGCGAATTCTGGCATGACGGTCCGACGAATCGAGCATCTGTCGTCGCTTGCGGCCGACGTGCTTGGCGAAGACGGCCCCGGGGTGGGGTCCGGCAAACAGCGAACCGGAACCGGACGAGGGGACCAGCAGGAATGAGCTTCACGATCGTCGACGGCGTGGTCCTGGCGGTGCTGGCGCTGTCGGGCATCCTGGCGTGGTCGCGCGGATTGACGCGCGAGGCGCTGGCCATCGCCGGCTGGATCGTGGCGGCGATCGTCGCCCTCTACGCAGCCCCCATCCTCGAGCCCCTGCTGCAGGAGATCCCGGTGGCGGGCGAGATCCTGGCCGGGGCCTGCACGCTCTCGAAGCTCGCGGGATTCGCGGTGGCCTTCGCCATCGTGCTGATCCTGCTGTCGATCTTCACGCCGCTGTTCTCCTCGGCCGTGCAGGAGAGCATCCTGGGCCCGGTGGACAAGGCGCTGGGCTTCGTGTTCGGCGTGGCGCGGGGGCTGCTGCTGGTGGCGGTCGTCTACCTGATCTACGACCAGGTGGTGCCGCCGGTGGACCGGCTGGCGATGGTCGACGAGTCGCGCTCGGTCGCGATGATCTCCGAGGCCGCCGCCGTGATCTCCGAGCGTCTGCCGACCTCGCTGCCCGACTGGGCGCTGAGCCCGATCAACGGCCTGATGGCCGAGTGCGGCGGGGTGCCGGCGCTGTCCGGCGCCCAGGAGACCTGAGCGCGCGGGGGCGTGACGGCTCGTCCCTCGCCACCGCCGGCGTCCTGCGTTACATGACGCCCCGATGACACGCAGCGCGATGACAAGAGTCGCCGGGCCGCGTATACAGACGTCAGCGACCCCACCGGACCATGGGAGCCATCGCCAGATGCCGCAGACCCGTCTCGCGCCGCTCGCAAGCCCTTTCGAAGATCGCGACGGCGACAAGCTGCGCGAGGAATGCGGCCTGTTCGGCGTCTTCGGCCTGTCCGACGCGGCCAACTTCGTGGCGCTCGGCCTTCACGCCCTCCAGCACCGCGGGCAGGAGGCGGGGGGCATCGTCACCCATGACGCCTCGACCGGCTTCCATTCCTCCAAGAAGCTCGGCTACGTCCGCGACAACTTCACCACGCCCGAGAGCATGGCCGAACTGCCCGGCCGCATCGGCGTGGGCCACGTCCGCTACTCGACCGCGGGCGGCAAGGGCGCGACGGCGCTGCGCGACGTGCAGCCGTTCCTGGCCGACCTCGCCATGGGCTCGATGGCGCTGGCGCACAACGGCAACCTCACCAACGCCCTGTCGATCCGGCGCGAGCTGATCGAGCGGGGGTCGGTGTTCAACTCCTCCTCCGACACCGAGGCGGTGGTGCACCTGATGGCCCGCGGCTTCCACCGCACCATCGCCGACCGCATGAAGGAGGCGCTGCGCCGGGTCGAGGGCGCGTTCTCGATCCTGTGCATCACCGACCACCAGCTGATCGGCTGCCGCGACCCGCTGGGCGTGCGCCCGCTGGTGCTCGGCCGCCTGGGCGAGGGCTGGATGCTCGCCTCCGAGACCTGCGCGCTCGACATCGTCGGCGCCGAGTTCGTGCGCGAGATCCTGCCCGGCGAGATGGTGATCATCGACGACCGCGGCGTGCATTCCTCCGCCCCGTTCGAGACCCAGCGCCCGCGCTTCTGCATCTTCGAGCATGTCTATTTCTCCCGCCCCGACAGCGTCATCGGCGGCCGCTCGGTCTACGAGAGCCGCCGCCAGATCGGGGTCGAGCTGGCGCGCGAGGCGCCGGTGGAGGCCGACATCGTCTGCGCGGTGCCCGACTCGGGCACGCCGGCGGCGATCGGCTATTCCCAGGAATCGGGCATCCCCTTCGCCATGGGGATCATCCGCAACCAGTATGTCGGCCGCACCTTCATCGAGCCGACCGAGCAGATCCGCAACATGGGCGTGCGGCTGAAGCTGAACGTCAACCGCGCGCTTGTGCGCGGCAAGCGGGTGGTGCTGGTCGACGACTCGGTGGTGCGCGGCACGACCTCGTTGAAGATCAAGGAGATGATCCTCGACGCCGGCGCGGCCGAGGTGCATTTCCGCATCGCCTCGCCGCCCACGGCCTGGCCCTGCTTCTACGGCGTCGACACGCCCGACAAGGAGAAGCTGCTGGCCTCGCACATGTCCGAGGACGAGATGCGCGACCATATCGGCGTCGACAGCCTGCGGTTCATCTCGCTCGACGGGCTCTACCGCGCAGTGGGCGAGGCCG
>CAXGVP010000380.1:0-4554 GCA_964013055.1 uncultured Albimonas sp. | reverse complement strand
ACAGGCGCGGGGCTTGTTCTTGGGTGAGTCAGGAGCCCGCCGGAGGCTCTCCCCTCTGCAACTCCCTCGCACCTTCCCCAAAGTCGCCGGCCCAGCCAAGCCCGCCCGCAGGGCGCCTGTAGACCGCTCCTCCCCCCGGAACGCGACAGGGCGGCCCGATGGACCGCCCCCCCCCTCGTCCCTCTCCGGTCCGGGCCTCGCTCAGGCCAGTCCGCCGGCCGCGGCGCCCAGCGGCTGGGGCTCGACGCCCAGCGCGCGGCAGACGTCGTAGGGGAGGTCGGGGTTGTTGAGCGTGTAGAAGTGGATGTGCTCCACCCCCTCCGCGCGCAGCTGGTCGCACTGCTCGGCGCAGATCGCGCGGCTCAGGGTCTCGGTCATGCCCTGCTCGTCGGCGTTGGCGTAGGCGGTCTCCAGCGAGGCGGGCACCGAGGCGCCGCAGCCGGCGGCGAAGCGCTTCATCTTGGCGAAGTTCTCGATCGGCAGGATGCCCGGGTGGATCGGCGCCGTGATGCCCGCCTTCGCCGCCAGGTCGCGGAAGCGCAGGAAGTCGGCGTTGTCGAAGAAGAACTGGGTGATGGCGCTGTCCGCGCCCGCGTCCAGCTTGCGCTTGAGGTTGTCGAGATCCGCGGCCGGCGAGGCTGACTCCGGGTGGAACTCGGGGTAGGCGGCGACCGAGATCCGGTCGTGGCCGGCCTCGCGCAGGCCGCGGGTCAGCTCGGCGGCGTTGCGGAAACCGTCGGGATGGGGCTCGAACCGCTCGGCCCCTTTGGGCGGATCGCCGCGCAGGGCGACGATGCGCCGGGCGCCCAGGCGGCGATAGCCGTCGGCCTCGGCCAGGGTTTCCGCGCGGGTGGCGCCGACGCAGGTCAGGTGGCCCGCCACCTGCAGGCGCGCGCGATCGAGGATCGCCTTGATCGCGTTGCGGGTGCGGTCGCGGGTGGCGCCGCCCGCGCCATAGGTCACCGAGACATAGTCGGGCGCCAGCGGGGCCAGACGCTCGACCGACCGCCACAGGCGCATCGCCCCCTCCGGCGTGGCCGGGGGGAAGAACTCGAAGGAAATGGACAGCCGTCGGCCGGTCGCTTCCGTCACGATGCAGCTCCTGTCGCAGGGGCGCGGCGTAGCGCGGGGACCCGGCGCCCGGGCGGGCGCAGGCCGTCCGTCCTTCATACGATCTGGGAGGCGACGCTTCAACGTCCGTTTGCGACCCCGCCGCCCGCGCCCGGCCGCCGGCGCCGGCCCGGACTCCGGCCCCCGGACCTGCGGGAACGATCGACCGGGAGCCGCAGGAAGCCGAACGCGACGCCCCCTCATCGGTCGCCCCGCGGGAGAGCGCGCGTGCCCCGCGGGAAGATGGCTCTGGGCGCCGCGGCGCGCATCGCCGGCGCGCGCGGGGCGGCGGCGCTCTCGATCATGACCCTCGACGTGAAAGACCCGCTCGGTTCCCTCGACGGCGGCGTCGATCCGGGCGACGCGGCGGTCACCGCCGACGGGCGGCTGGAGCCGGCCGAGGACGCCTTCGGCAGCTGCTGGCCCACGGTGCAGATCGACGAGCTGCACTGGCAGGTCGTGCCCCTGCCCCTGCCCGCGGCGCTGCTGGCGGGGGGGCTGGCGGCGCTGGCCGCCCTCGGCGCGCGGCGCCGAATCGCCTCGCGCCGAGGCCACCCTCTCCAGGAGAGACCCCGCGCCCGCGGCCCCGCAAGGCCGCGGGCGCGTCGCGTTCGGGCCTGCGGTCCGCCGGAGTTTCGCGACGCCTCGCGCCCCGTTCGCGACATCCGCCCGCAGCTGCGGCAAGCCGTTGCGGGCATGGCGCGTTTCCGACGCGAACCGATGTCGCGTTTCAGCTTCGCCCGGTCGCTCCCAAGATGCGCCCGCGCCCGCCGAGGGCGTATCCGGGGCCTTGCAGGCGGGAGGGTCCCGGAGCGGAACGCCCCGCCCGAAGGAGACAGGTTTGACCCAGGTGACGGTGGTCTGGTGGCGGGACATCCCCGCCCAGGTGATCGCGGGCAAGGGCCGGCGGGGCGGCGCCAAGCGCCAGCTTCCCGAGCGCTTCGAGCAGGCGATCGACCGCTGCGCGATGAAGGTCGGGGCGAAGGACTCCGACGCCTACCTCGCCGAGTGGCGGCGCGGCGCGCCCTACGAGGTCGAGGCGGAGACCGACGACGCAGCGGCCGGGGCGGAGGCCGCCCGGCTCGACGCCGAATACGACGCCGCGCGGATCAAGGCGTTGATCGCCAACGACGGCCGGGAGCCCGCCTGAGGCCCCCCCCCGCCGGAGACCCGCCGGAAACCCGGCGGAAACCAGTTCGCTGAACCGGGCGGCAACCCCGGCGAGGCATCATCGGGGCCGGCGCAGGGAGCGTCGGCCGCCATGGAAAGGGAGACGGGCATGTCGAAGGTCATCGATTTCTTCGCGCGGCGCACGCGCCAGGCGTCCAGGGCTCCCCTTTCCGAGCCGGCCCGCATCGCCGAGGCGATCCAGGGCTTCTCGATCGAGGTGATGCCGCGCACCGCCGCGAAGATCGAGAGCTTCGCCGCGATCCTGCCCCGCGGGACCCGGGTCTACATCGCCCATATCGACGGAACCCCGATCGAGGAGATGGTCGAGACCGCGCGGCGCATCGCGGCCGAGGGCTTCGAGGTGATGCCGCATTTCCCCGCCCGCTCGATCCCCTCGAAGGCGGCGCTGGCCGACTGGATCGCGCGCTACCAGGGCGAGGCGGGGGTGACCTCGGCGCTGCTGCTGGGCGGCGGCATCGCGCAGCCGCGGGGCGAATTCCACTGCTCGATGCAGCTGATGGAGACCGGGCTCTTCGACGCCGCCGGCTTCACGCGCCTGCATGTCGCCGGCCACCCCGAGGGCAACCGCGACATCGACGCCGACGGGACCGAGGCCAACGTGATGGCCGCGCTGAACTGGAAGCAGGCCTACTCGGAGCGCACCGACGCGGCGATGGCCATCGCCACCCAGTTCGTCTTCGAGGCCGCCCCGGTGGTCGCCTGGGCGGGCCGCCTGCGCGAGGCGGGCGTGGACCTGCCGATCCATGTCGGCGTCGCCGGCCCGGCCAAGCTGCAGACGCTGATCAAGTATGCGCTGACCTGCGGGGTGGGCCCCTCGGTCCAGGTGCTGCAGAAGCGGGCCGCGGACGTGACCAAGCTGATGCTGCCGTTCACGCCCGACAAGGTCCTGGCCGAGATCGCCGCCGCCCGCGCCGCCGACCCCGCCCTGCAGATCGAGCAGGTGCATTTCTTCCCGCTGGGCGGCATCGGCAAGACCGCGGAATACACCGCCGAGGCCGGCGCCTCGGGCCGCGCGGCCGCCTACGCCTGACGTTTGCGCCGATGTCGGGCGGGGGGCTGACGCTTTCCGCCCGGGCGTGGTAACCGTCCCCCTCCGCCGCGGGGACGAGCCTTTTCCCCTGCCCTGACGAAACGCCCCTTCGGGCCCCACCCAAGGACGCTCCATGACCCGCACCGTCGTCGAGTCCCAGTCGAAAACCGTCGTCATCGGCTTCGACGAGCCCTTCTGCGTGATCGGCGAGCGGATCAACCCGACCGGCCGCAAGAAGCTGGCGGCCGAGCTGGAGATGGACGACTTCACCACCGTCGAGAAGGACGCGCTGGAGCAGGTGGCCTGCGGGGCGATGGTGCTCGACATCAACTCGGGGGCGGTGTTCTCCAACAAGATGGAGGCCGATCCCCGCTACGCCGACAACAACTTCGTCGAGCCGATGCTGATGACGGCGCTGATCGAGAAGGTGCAGGCCGTCGTCGACGTGCCGCTGTGCATCGACAGCTCGGTCCCCGGCGCGCTGGAGAACGGGCTGAAGGCGGCCAGGGGGCGTCCGCTGCTGAACTCGGTCACCGGCGAGGAAGAGCGGCTGGAGCTGGTCCTGCCGCTGGTCAAGAAATACAACGTGCCGGTGGTGGCGATCTCCAACGACGACACCGGCATCTCCGAGGATCCGGAGGTGCGCTTCGCGGTCGCCAGGAAGATCGTCGAGCGGGCGGCCGACTTCGGCATCCCCGCCCATGACATCGTGGTCGATCCGCTGGTGATGCCGATCGGCGCGATGGCGACCGCGGGCCAGCAGGTCTTTGCCCTGGTGCGCCGGCTGCGCGACGAGCTGGGGGTGAACACCACCTGCGGCGCGTCCAACGTCAGCTTCGGCCTGCCCAACCGCCACGGGATCAACGCGGCCTTCCTGCCGATGGCGATCGGGGCGGGCATGACCTCGGCGATCATGAACCCGGTGCGCCCGCAGGAGATGGAGGCGATCCGCGCCGCCAACCTGCTGATGAACCACGACCCCCACGGCATGGCCTGGATCCGCGCCAACCGCGAGCCGACGCCCGAGGGCGAGGCGCCCGCCGGCGCCCGCGGCGGCCGCGAGGGCCGCCGCCGCCGCCGCGGCTGAGGCCTCCGCCCGCGCCCCCGGCCGGTCCGGGGCGCCCTCGGCCACGACCCGACACGCGCCCGGGCGCGCCTGGCGGGCCCCGGGACGCGACCGGGCGGCCCCGGCATGATCCCGGACGTCACGGCCCGCGCCGGGG
>CAXGVP010000379.1:0-4559 GCA_964013055.1 uncultured Albimonas sp. | reverse complement strand
GCGTCACGCCGGAGGCGGGCAGGTCAGGCGTCACGCCGGAGGCGGGCAGGTCAGGCGTCACGCCGGAGGCGGGCAGGTCAGGTGTCACGCCGGAGGCGGGCAGGTCGGGCGTCGCGCCGGAGGCGGGCAGGTCGGGCGTCACGCCGGAGGCGGGCAGGTCGGGCGTCACGCCGGAGGCGGGCAGGTCAGGCGTCACGCCGAAGGCGGGCAGGTCGGGCGTCGCGCCGAAGGCGGGCAGGTCTGGCGTCGCGCCCGAAGCGCGCGGGGCGGGCGGCGGCCGGGAGGCTGCGGGCGCGGCGGCTCCGTCCCTCGGAAGCGGTCGCCGCCTCGTGACGCGAAGCCGGCTGTTCAGGCTCGTGACCTTCGCTATAATCGGCATATGACGGCGCAGATCCATTCCATCTCCGACAGCTTCCGCGTCGAGAGCCCCCGGGAGGGGGCGCAGGGGGCGGTCGTGTTCTCGTCGCCGCATTCCGGGCGCGCCTATCCCGAGGACCTGCTGCGCGCCTCGCGGCTCGGCGCGCACGACCTGCGCCGCTCCGAGGACGCCCATGTCGAGCAGCTGTTCGCCGCCGCGCCCGACCACGGCGCGCCGCTGATCCACGCCCTGGTCCCGCGCGCCTATGTCGACCTGAACCGCGGACCCGAGGAGCTGGACCCCGCCCTGATCCAGGGCGTGCGCCCCGCCGGGCTGAACCCGCGCCTCGCCGCAGGCCTCGGGGTGATCCCCCGCGTGGTGGCCGAGGGCGTGGCGATCTACACCGGCAAGCTGACCCAGGCCGAGGCGCAGGACCGCCTGCGCCGCTGCTGGCGCCCCTACCATGCCGCCCTGCAGGAGCTGTGCGAGGCCGCCCGCGCCCGCCACGGCCACGCGGTGCTGGTCGACTGCCACTCGATGCCCTCGGACGCGCTGCGCGCCGCGCCGCGCATCAAGGGGCGGCGGCCCGAGGTGATCCTGGGCGACCGCTTCGGCGTCTCCTGCGCCCCCTGGGTGATCGAGCAGGTCGAGGCCGCCTTCCGCGAGGCCGGCTTCGCCGTGGCGCGCAACTCGCCCTTCGCCGGCGGCTACATCACCCAGCGCTACGGCCGCCCCGGCCGCGGCGTGCACACGGTGCAGATCGAGATCGACCGCGGCCTCTACCTCGACGAGGCCCGCGTCGCCCCCGGCCCCGGCTTCGAGGCGGTTCGCACCGCGCTGCGCCCGGTGGTGGCCGCGCTCGCCGCGCTGGAGCCGCCGGCCTCGGCGCTGGCGGCGGAGTGACGGCGACGGAGCGCCCGGATTTCCGACAGGAGATCTGACTCAGGGTCAGCGCACTCCGGGGTTGTTTCGACCTCCGCGCATGGTACGCTTTCATCTTGATTGATTTGCGTCGCCTGGATTCTCGCCAACCGCTTTTCGTACGGGGAATCCTTCTCCATTCACTGGACGGGACAGGGGGCTCCGCCTTGAAAAACAGACTTGTTCTCGCCGCCGGACTGGCGGGCGTCTTCGCTGCGCCGGCCTCGGCGGCCTATGTCGACTACGACGGATTCAGCTACTCCGGCACGGTCGACGTCTACAACACGCTGTCCGATGCACAGGGCGGAACCAATCTGGTCTCGTCCAACCCCATTCCGACCGGCGTGAACGGCGCCGAATCGACGCTGGCGGGCGCGCGGGACGCGGCGCTCTACCTCGATGGGGACACGAACGAGTTCTTCTTCGCCACCGCCTGGTATTACACCCTCTCGCCGAACCTGACCCCGCCCTGGAACAACGCCGGCTTCGGCAACCCCAACAACAGCAACACCGGGTTCGTGCAGATCTACGACGCCGACGGCTCGACGGTCGACGTCTCGCTGATCGAGTGGAACGGCTCGCGCACCGAGCTCAGCGTCGCGATCAGCGGCGAGAACGCGACCAACGCCGACGATTTCGCACGCCTGTGGCCGGCGCCCACGCTCGGCGGGGCCGGCTCGATCTCGGCCGGGACCTTCCTGGAATACGACCTCGCCTTCACCGCGACCTTCGCGGCGCCCGCGCCCTCCGGCACGACCACCGCGGGGCCGGTGGACGTCTCGGGCAGCTTCGCGGGGATCTTCGAGAACACCGGCAGCGATCCGTCGCTGAACCTGTTCTACGTGGTCTCGCTCAGCTTCGGGCCCGAGAGCTGGGCGCGCAACGTCGACGCCACCAACCCCACCGCGGCGGCCTACCCCGCCGAGACCGGGTTCGAGGCGACCAACTACGCGGACTTCGCGGCGCCGGTGCCGCTGCCCGGCGCGGCGTGGCTTCTGGGGGCGGGCGTGCTGTCGCTGGCTGCGGCCCGGCGCAGGCGCCGCCCGGCCTGAGGGCAGCTTCGCAGCCCCACTGCAACGCGGTTCGAAACGGCGGCTTCGGCCGCCGTTTTCGTGCGCCCCTCGCGGGCCGCCGCGCCGGACAGGGCCTGCGCGAATCACCCGTCGCCGCGGCCCAGCGCGCGCCGGAGTTCCGGTTCACGTAAGCGTAAGGTTCTGGTCGGGCGAAAAAAAAGGGCCGCGCAGAACGCGGCCCAAGTCTAGGGAGGAAACGCCCAGAAGGGCGGTGGCGTCAGACGCCACGGATCTCAAGCTATATGTGCGCTGCAGCAAATTCAACGGTGACCTTTGGGCAAGCGTCATCCCGACGCGCAAAACCCTGATTTCATGGTTAAATTCCTTTCGCAAAAGGTTAATTCGCACACGTTCAAACCCTGTTCCGAGGGCTCGGGCGCCGCAACCGCTCAGCCGGAGGGCGACTGACGTTGCGTTACCTTAACGAGCGGCCCTTCAGAATCGCCCCGGTTCCGAAGCGGGCCCGGATCGAATCCGCCGCTTTTTCCGCCGCACTCCGCCGGCCTGCGTCAGGATCCAGCAGGTCTCCCGAGCGCTCCGCCTCGGATTCGGGCACGAGGTCCGAGATCCCGACCCCCAGCAGCCGGAACGGCCCCGCGTTCATCTCGCGCTGCAACATGGGCCGGGCGAGGCGATACAGCCGGTCGGCGAGCTGCACCGGCTCGGGCGGCGTCGCCCGCCGGGTCAGCAGGCGGAAATCGGCGCGCTTGAGCTTCAGCGTCACCGTGCGCCCCGCGAACCCCTTGGCCTTGGCGCGGCCGGCGGCCTTCTCGGCCATCCGCCACAGGTGCCCGTCCAGCAGGTCGGGGTCCGAGACGTCGACGTCGAAGGTGGTCTCGTTGGAGATCGACTTCAGCGCCGCGTCCGGCGCCACGCGCCGCGCGTCCTCCCCGCGCGCCAGTTTCAGCAGCCGCGCCCCCATCGCCCCGTGGCGCGCCACCACCCGGTCGGGGTCGGCGCGCAGCAGGTCGCGGAGCGTGCGGATGCCCTCCCCCTCCAGCTTCGCCGCGCTCGCCTCGCCGATGCCCCAGACGATGCGGATCGGCTTGTCGATCAGGAAGGCCTCGGTCTCCGCCCGCCCGATCACCGAGAAGCCCCGCGGCTTGTCGAGATCCGAGGCGATCTTGGCGAGGAACTTGTTGTGGCTCAGCCCGACCGAGGCCGAGACCCCGACCTCCGCCTCGATCCGCCGGATCAGGCGGGCCATGGCGGCGGCCGGCGACATGCCGTGCAGGCGCTGGGTGCCGGAGAGGTCCAGGAAGGCCTCGTCCAGCGACAGCGGCTCGATCATCGGGGTCAGCTCGTCCATCAGGGCGCGGATCTGGCGGCTGACGGCGGCGTAGTGCTCCATCCGCGGCTTGATCACCGCCGCCTCGGGGCAGAGCTTCAGCGCCTTGAACATCGGCATGGCGGACCGCACCCCGCGGGTGCGCGCGATGTAGCAGGCGGTCGAGACCACGCCCCGCCGCCCGCCGCCGATGATCAGCGGCACGTCGCGCAGGGCCGGGTCGTCGCGCTTCTCGACGCTGGCGTAGAAGGCGTCGCAGTCGAGATGGGCGATCGACAGCGCGTGCAGCTCCGCATGCGCCAGCGCGCGCGGGCTGCGGCAGGCGGGGCAGCGCGGCCGGGCGCCGGGCGCGACCTCGAAGGTCGCGCCGCAGTCGCGGCACAGCGCGGGCAGGGGCGGCGTGGACATGCGGCGCAGTCTAGCGCGGCGCGCAGGCGGGCGCGCCAGGATTTCGAGGCCGGGCGGACCCGGAAACGGCAGGCCCGGACGGGACGAGCCCGGACAGGGCGGCGCCGGGCGGAGCGGAACCGGACAGGGCGGCGCCGGGCGGAGAGCGGGCGGGGCCGCGCCTCAGCCCAGCAGCTCGCCGACTTTCTGGGCGACCAGCGCGGCGATCGCCTCGATGCGCAGGCGGGCCTGGTCGACGATGCCGGCCCAGGCGTCGAGATACGGCGAGGCCTCGGGCGCCATCGCCGCCACCTGGTCCTTCTCGACATAGGCGAAGGCCAGCAGGCCGCACAGGATCAGCGCCAGCACGAAGCCCGCCGCATAGCCCAGGCCGCCGCCGGAGTTGCGCTCCTCCTCCGCCTCCGCCGCGCGCAGCTCGGCCGAGAGCCGCTCGGCGTCGATGGTGGCGGGGCGGCGGGCGCCGGGGGCCCGGGTCTCGCCGGGACGCGGGGCGCCGGGGCGGGGCGGGCGC
>CAXGVP010000378.1:0-4573 GCA_964013055.1 uncultured Albimonas sp. | reverse complement strand
TCCCGCTCCCGCCCCGCCGGCGCATCCGGACCTGGACCGACCTGTCGAAGGAGAGACCCGCCGCATGCCCGCCGTCGCCCGCATCCCGCATCCGCCGTTCGCGGCGCCCGTCCCGGACCCGCGGCCATGAGCGGCGGGCTGGCGCGCATGATCGCGGTCAGGATCGGGCTGGGCGCGCTGACGCTGCTGCTGATCTCGGGGCTGATCTTCGGAGCGATGGGCCTGTTGCCCGGCGACGTGGCCGAGGCGATCCTCGGCCAGAACCGCACGCCCGAGACGGTGGCCGCCCTGCGCACGCAGCTGGGCCTCGATCAGCCGGCGTGGACCCGGTATCTCGACTGGATCGGGGGGATGCTGACCGGGGACTTCGGAAAATCCCTGGCCTCCGGCCGGCCGGTGGCGGACCTGATCGGCGGGCGGCTGGTCAACACGCTGTCGCTCGCGGCCTATGCGGCGCTGATCTCGGTGCCGCTGTCGATCGGGCTGGGCATCCTGGCGGCGCTGTGGCGGGGGCGGCTCGCGGATCGCGGCATCTCCATCGGGGCGCTGACCGCGATCTCGATGCCCGATTTCTTCGTGGCCTACGTGATGATCTTCCTGTTCGCCGTGACCTGGGGTCTGCTGCCCTCGCTGGCCGCGGTGACGCCCGACGCAGGGCTGGGCGAATGGCTCTACCGCGCCACCCTGCCCGCGCTGGCGCTGACGCTGGCGACCTCGGCGCACATGCTGCGGATGACGCGGGCGTCCATCGTGAACGTCCTGGCCTCGCCTTACATCGAGATGGCGAAGCTGAAGGGCCTGACGCCGTCGCGCGTGGTGGTCCGGCACGCGCTGCCCAACGCGCTGGCGCCGATCATCAACGTGGTGGCGGTGAACCTCGCCTTCCTGATCGTGGGCGTCGTGGTGGTCGAGACGGTGTTCGTCTACCCCGGCCTCGGCCAGCTGCTGGTGGACTCGGTCGCCGCGCGCGACGTGCCGGTGGTGCAGGCGGCCTGCCTGATCTTCGCGGCAGCCTACGTGTCGCTGAACCTGATCGCCGACATCCTCGCGATCCTGACCAATCCCCGGCTGAGGAGCGCCCGATGACCCGTCTCGCCGTGCTCCGCACCGCGCCGCCCACCGCCTGGTTCGGCCTCTTGGTCCTGGCCGTGGTCGCCCTGCTCGCCCTCCTCGCCCCCGTCGCCGCCCCCTATGGCGAGCGCGAGGTCGTCGCCGGCTCCTTCGAGGTCTGGTCCGAGGCCCACTGGCTGGGCACCGACAACCTCGGCCGCGACATGCTGAGCCGCCTGATCTGGGGCGCGCGCAACACCATCGGCATGGCGCTGCTGACCACGATGATCGCCTTCGTCGTGGGCGCCGCGACCGGGCTGCTGGCGGGCACCGTCGGCGGCTGGGCGGACCGGCTGCTGGCCTGGATCGTGGACGTGATCATGGCCATGCCCTCGCTGATCCTGGCGCTGCTGCTGATCTCGATCTTCGGCGCCTCGACCGCGATGCTGATCGGGATCATCGCCGCCATCGAGGCGACCCGCGTGTTCCGCCTGTCGCGCGCGGTGGCGATGAACATCACCGTCATGGAATACCTCGACGCCGCCCGGCTGCGGGGCGAGAGCCTGCCCTCGATCCTGTGGCGGGAGGTTCTGCCCAACGCCTCCGCGCCGCTGGTGGCCGAGTTCGGGCTGCGCTTCTGCTTCGTGTTCCTGTTCGTCTCGTCGCTGTCGTTCCTGGGGCTCGGCATCCAGCCGCCGACGGCGGACTGGGGCTCGATGGTGCGCGACAACGCCACGCTGATCACCTACGGCGACGTCACCCCCCTGCTGCCGGCCGCCGCCATCGCGCTGGTCACCGTCTCGGTGAACCTGGTGGTGGACTGGGTGCTGCACCGCTCCTCCGGGCTGAAGGATTGATCCGATGAGCGAGACGCTTCTGGAAATCCGCGGCCTGACCATCACCGCGCGCTCGGGCGGCGAGACCTCGACCCTGGTGGAGGACGCGAGCCTGAGCCTGAAGCGCGGCGAGGTGCTGGGCCTGATCGGCGAATCCGGCGCCGGCAAGTCGACGCTGGGCCTCGCCGCCATGGGGTTCGCGAGGGACGGCTGCCGGCTGGCCAAGGGGTCGGTCGTCTTCGACGGCATGGACCTCGTGAAAATGCCCGAGCGCCGGCGGCGCCGCCTGCGCGGCGCGCGGGTCGCCTATGTCGCCCAGTCGGCCGCGGCCAGCTTCAACCCCGCCCGCACCCTGCTGGAGCAGACCATCGAGGCGCCGCTGCGCCACGGCCTGATGACCCGCGCCGACGCCGAGCGCGAGGCGATCGCCCTCTACACCCGCCTGCGCCTGCCGGATCCCGAGACCATCGGGCGCCGCTATCCCCACCAGGTCTCCGGCGGCCAGCTGCAGCGGGCGATGACCGCGATGGCGATGATCACGCGCCCCGACCTGATCGTCTTCGACGAGCCGACCACCGCGCTCGACGTCACCACCCAGGTCGAGGTCCTGGCCGCGATCCGCGACGCGGTGGCCGAGCTGAATACGGCCGCGATCTACATCACCCACGACCTCGCCGTGGTCGCCCAGATGGCCGACCGGATCATGGTCATGCGCCACGGCAAGGTCGTCGAGGAGGGCGAGACCGCCGCCCTGATGTCCAACCCCCAGGCCGCCTACACGAAATCCCTGTGGTCCGTTCGCGAGTTCCGGGCCGTTGCAAAACCCCCCTCCGACGCCGCCCCCCATGTCGAGGCCCGCAACATCGTCGCCGCCTACGGCGAGACGCCGGTGCTGCATGGCGTGGATCTCTCGATCCGGCCCGGCCGCACGCTGGCGGTGATCGGGGAGAGCGGCTCGGGCAAGTCCACGCTGGCGCGCGTGATCTCCGGCCTGCTGCCCGCGCGCGAGGGCGAGTGCCGGCTGGGGGGCGACGCCCTGCCCCCCTCCTACCGTCAGCGGAGCCGCGAGGATCTGCGCCGGGTGCAGATGATCTTCCAGATGGCCGACACCGCGCTGAACCCCAAGATCAAGGTGCGCGACGCCCTCGGCCGCGCCCTGACCCGCCTGACGGGCCTGCGCGGCCGCGCCCGCGAGGAGCGCCTCCACCAGCTGATGCGCGAGATCGACATGGACCCCGCCGTCCACCTCGACCGCTACCCCGGAGAGCTCTCGGGCGGGCAGAAGCAACGCATCGCCATCGCCCGGGCGCTTGCCGCCGAGCCGGAGTTCCTGATCTGCGACGAGGTCACCTCGGCGCTCGACCAGGTGGTGGCCGAAGAGATCCTGCGCCTGCTCGACCGCCTGCAGCGGGAGCGGGGGCTGACGATGATGTTCATCACCCATGACATCGCGACGGTGAGGGCGCTCGCCGACGACGTGGTGGTGATGAAGGACGGGCATGTCGTCGCCGCGGGTCAAAAGGACGACGTCCTGGATCGCCCCACGGATCCCTACGTCCGCACCCTGATGGAATCGGCGCCCGAGATGGACCCGGACTGGCTCGACCGCCTTCTGGCCTCCCGCGCCGCCTGAGGAGTTTTCGCATGTCCCACTCGCACCCGATGCCGACCGACCCCGAAGTGGTCGAATTCATCGAGCAGACCCTGTCCTGGTATCCCGCCGACGCCTACGCGATGTCGCTCGAGGACAACCGCCGCCTTTACGACCGCATGGCCGAGGCGTTCCGCGCGCCACGCCCCGAGGGCGTGGTTGCAGAGGATTTCGAGTTGACAGCTGTCAACCCGTCGCGCGCGATCAAATGCCGGCGCTATCTCCCCGACGGCGTGGACCGCGAGGGTCCCATGGTCCTCTACGCCCACGGCGGCGGCTTCGTGCTGGGCGGGCTGGAAAGCCATGACGACGCCTGCGCGGGCATCGCCGAGCAGACAGGGCTGGAGGTGGTCGCCGTCGACTACCGCCTCGCCCCCGAGCACCACCACCCCGCCCAGGGCGACGACTTCGAGGCGGCGTTCGAGCATGTGGCCGCCTCCGGCCGCCCGGTGATCGTCGCGGGCGACAGCGCCGGCGGCAACCTGGTGGGCGCGCTGGTCCTGCGCCGGCGGGCGGCGCAGGGGCCGAAGCCCGCGGGCCAGGTGCTGATCTATCCCGGGCTCGGCGGCGACCGCACGAAGGGCTCCTATGTCGAGATGGCCGACGCGCCGCTGCTGAAGGCGAAGGAGGGCGAGACCTACGCCGGCATCCGCACCGGCGGCACGCTCACCGAGGCGCAGCGCAACGACCCCGACATGGCCCCGCTGAAGGCGGATGATTTCGCGAACCTGCCCCCGGCCTTCGTGATGACCGCCCATATCGACCCGATCCGCGACGACGGCGCCGAGTGGGCCCGCCGCCTGACCGAGGCGGGCGTGCCGGCCGAGCACCGCGACGAGCCCGAGCTCGTCCACGGCTGCCTGCGCGCCCGGCACATGTCCGCGCGCACCGCCGCCAGCTTCGCCGCGATCTGCGAGGCCATCGTGCGCATGGCCGAGGGCCGCTTCGCCCCCGCCCCCGCGACCCCGACGACCCCGAGCGTGGCCTGAGCATCGGCGCGGCGCGCGGCCCCGCGCGCCCGCCCCATTCCGACAGA
>CAXGVP010000377.1:0-4573 GCA_964013055.1 uncultured Albimonas sp. | reverse complement strand
CCGGAGAACAGGCGCGGGGCTTGTTCTTGGGTGAGTCAGGAGCCCGCCGGAGGCTTCCCCCTCCGAGAATCCCCCCAACCCTCCCCCCACTCGCAGGCCCAGCCAAGCCCGCCCGCAGGGCGCCTGTAGTCCGGTCCCCCCCAAGGACGAAGGGCGCGCCCCGCAGGACGCGCCCCCTCGTCGTCTCGTCCGGTCCTGGCCCGTTCAGGCGGTGGCCTGCGCCTGCGCGTCCGACAGCGGATGCGCGATGCGGTTGACCATCTCCCTGGGGCAAACCTGCAGGAAGCGCCCGCGCTCCAGTTCCCACTCGCGCAGCAGGCGGGTGGCGAGCGGGCTGCCCGTCTGGGCGGCGTGCTCCTCGACCAGGGCCTTCAGCTCGGCTTCCCAGTGAGCGGACTCCAGCGGCTGCACCACCAGGGTCTCCATGTTCGCCCGCTTCCGGAAGTCGCCGTCCACGTCGTAGATGTAGGCCATGCCCCCGGTCATGCCGGCGCCGAAGTTGTCGCCGACGGTCCCCAGGATCACCGCCGTGCCGCCGGTCATGTACTCGCAGCCGTTGGTCCCGCAGCCCTCGATCACCACCGAGGCGCCCGAGTTGCGCACGCAGAACCGCTCGCCGGCCCGGCCGTTGGCGAACAGCTTGCCGTCGGTCGCGCCATACAGCACCGTGTTGCCGATGATCGTGTTCTCCGACGGGGTCAGCGGGGTGCCGCGGCTGGGCCGCACCACCACCACGCCGCCCGACAGGCCCTTGCCCACGTAGTCGTTGGCGTCGCCCCAGACCTCAATCTTCAGCCCCGGGGCCGCGAAGGCGCCCAGCGACTGGCCGGCCGAGCCCGAGAGCTTGATCGTCAGGTGCCCCTCCTGCAGCCCGTTCTCGCGCATGCCGTAGGTCTGCACGATATGGGACGACACGCGGGTGCCCACGGTCCGGTGGGTGTTCTGGACCGAGTAGCTCAGCTCCATCTTCTCCTTCTTGTGGAAGAAGGGACGGGCGTCCTCGACGATCTGGGCGTCGAGCGTGTCGGGCACCTCGACCCGCGGCTTGTCGCGCAGGTAGGTGACGTCCTTGCCCTCGTCGATCTTGATCAGCAGCGGGTTCAGGTCGAGGTCGTCGAGATGCGCCGCGCCGCGCGAGACCTGGCTCAGCAGGTCCGCCCGGCCGATCACCTCGTCCAGCGACCGCGCCCCGATCGAGGCCAGGATCTCGCGCACCTCCTGGGCGTAGAAGGTGATCAGGTTCACCACCTTCTCGGCCGAGCCGGTGAACTTCGCCCGCAGCCGCGCGTCCTGGGTGCAGACGCCCACGGGGCAGGTGTTCGACTGGCACTGGCGGACCATGATGCAGCCCATGGCGATCAGGGCGGCGGTGCCGATGCCATACTCTTCCGCGCCCATCATCGCCGCGATCACGATGTCCCGGCCGGTCCGCAGGCCGCCGTCTGTGCGCAGGGTGATGCGCTCGCGCAGGTTGTTGAGCGCCAGCACCTGGTGGGCCTCGGTCAGGCCCATCTCCCACGGCAGGCCGGCATACTTGATCGAGGTCATCGGCGAGGCGCCGGTGCCGCCGTTGTGGCCCGAAATCAGGATCACGTCGGCCTTGGCCTTGGCCACGCCCGCCGCGATGGTCCCGACGCCGGTGGACGACACCAGCTTCACGCAGACCTTGGCCCGCGGGTTGATCTGCTTGAGGTCGTAGATCAGCTGCGCGAGGTCTTCGATCGAGTAGATGTCATGGTGCGGCGGCGGCGAGATCAGGGTCACGCCGGGGGTCGAGTGCCGCAGCTTGGCGATCATCTCGGTCACCTTGAAGCCGGGCAGCTGCCCGCCCTCGCCGGGCTTGGCGCCCTGGGCGACCTTGATCTCCAGCTCCTCGCAGTGGTTGAGGTATTCGGCCGTCACGCCGAAGCGCCCCGACGCCACCTGCTTGATCTTGGCCGAGGCGTTGTCGCCGTTGGGCATCGGCTCGAAATGCGCCGGATCCTCGCCGCCCTCGCCGCTGTCCGACTTCGCGCCGATCCGGTTCATGGCGATGTTGAGGGTCTTGTGCGCCTCGGGCGACAGCGCCCCCAGCGACATGCCCGGCGTCACGAACCGCTTGCGGATCGAGGTGATCGACTCGACTTCCTCGATGTCGATGGGCGCGCCCTTGGGCTTGAAGTCCAAGAGGTCACGCAGGTGCACCGGCGGCTGCGCCGCCTGGCCGGCCGAGAACTTCTTCCACAGCTCGTAGGAGCCCGAGTCGCAGGCCGCCTGCAGCATGTGCATCCCCTGCGCGCCCCAGGCATGGGTCTCGCCGGACTTGCGCAGCTTGTAGAGGCCGCCGATGGGCAGGACCGTGTCGGGCATCCCGAAGGCCTTGGCGTGGATCGCCTCGGTCTTCTGCTGAAGCCCGGCGAGCCCGATCCCCGAGATGCGCGAGGTCATGCCGGGGAAGTAGTCCGCGACCATGGCGCGCGACAGGCCCACGGCCTCGAAGTTGAGCCCGCCGCGATAGGACGAGATCACCGAGATGCCCATCTTCGACATGATCTTCAGCAGGCCCGCATCCACGGAGGCGCGGAAGTTCTTCACCGCCTCCTCGACGGTCCCGTCGATCAGGCCGCGGTCGATGCGGTCGGCGATCGACTCCTGCGCGAGGTAGGCGTTCACCGTCGTCGCCCCGCAGGCGATCAGCACCGCGAAGTAATGCGGGTCGATGCACTCGGCCGAGCGGATGTTGAGCGAGCAGAAGGTGCGCAGGCCCTTCTTGGTCAGCCAGGAATGCACGGCGGAGGTGGCGAGGATCATCGGCACGGCGACGTGGTCCGCGTCGACGCTCTCGTCGGTCAGGATCAGGTGGCCGATGCCGGCGCGCACGGCCTCCTCGGCCTCGGTGCGGATCCGCTCGAGGTAGACGCGCAGCGCGCCCTGCTCCTCGCCGACCGGATACACGCAGTCGATGGTGCGCACCGAGCCGGAGAAGGCCTCGACCATGGCGTCGAACTGGCCGTTGGAGACGAACGGGCTTTCCAGCGTCAGGATCTCGGTCTGGCTCGAATCCTGGTCCAGCACGTTCTTCAGGTTGCCGAACCGGGTCCGAAGCGACATCACCCGATGCTCACGCAGCGAGTCGATCGGGGGGTTGGTGACCTGCGAAAAATTCTGGCGGAAGAAGTGGCTCATCGGCCGGTACTTCTCCGACAGCACGGCCGAGGGCGTGTCGTCGCCCATCGAGCCGATGGCCTCCTTGCCGTCCTCCGCCATCGGGTGGAGGATCGCCTCCAGCTCCTCGATGGAGTAGCCGGCCGCGATCTGGCGCTTGCGCAGCTCGTCGCGGGCATAGAGCCGGGGCTCCTTGGCGCCCTCCACATGGGCCTCGAGGTCGTTGATCGTGCCGACCCAGTCGCCGTAGGGCTGCGAGGTCGCCAGCTCGTCCTTGATCTCGAAGTCATGCAGCAGCCGGCCGGTGGCCATGTCGACCGCCAGCATCTGCCCGGGGCCGAGGGCGCCCTTCTCCTGCACCGACATCTCGTCGACGGGGACCATGCCCGCCTCGGAGCCCGCGATCACCAGCCCGTCGCCGGTCACCACGTAGCGCAGCGGGCGCAGACCGTTGCGGTCGACGCCGGCCACGACCCAGCGGCCGTCGGTCATCGCCAGCGCCGCGGGGCCGTCCCACGGCTCCATCACCGAGTTGGAATAGGCGTACATGTCCCGCCACGTCGTCGGCATGGCGGTGCCGGTCTTCGACCAGGCCTCGGGCACCAGCATGGTCTTGGCCATGGGGGCCGAGCGGCCGGCATGGACCAGCACCTCGAACACCGCATCCAGCGCGGCCGAGTCGGACGACCCCGCGGGGATGATCGGCTTGATGTCCTCGGCCATGTCCCCGAAGTAGGTCGAGGCCATGCGGATCTCGTGCGACTTCATCCAGTTGACGTTGCCCTTCAGCGTGTTGATCTCGCCGTTGTGGGCGAGCATGCGGAAGGGCTGGGCCAGCCACCACTGGGGGAAGGTGTTGGTCGAATAGCGCTGATGGTAGATCGCGAAGGCCGATTCGAAGCGGTCGTCCTTCAGGTCGGGATAGAACTCCGCCACCTGCTCGGCCAGCATCATGCCCTTGTAGATGATCGACCGGCACGACAGCGAGCAGATGTAGAAGCCCGAGACCTGGGCCGCGGCCACCGCCTTCTCGATGCGGCGACGGATGACGTAGAGCTCGCGCTCGAACGTCTCCTGGTCGGCGCCGGTGTTGTTGGAGATCAGGATCTGCTCGATCTCCGGCCGGGTGGCGTTGGCCTTCTCGCCCAGCACCTGGATGTTCACCGGGACGTGGCGCCAGCCGTAGATGTAGTGGCCCATGCGCAGGACTTCCGTCTCCACGATGGTGCGGCAGGTCTCCTGCGCGCCGAAGTCGGCGCGGGGCAGGAACACCATGCCCACGGCGACGAGCTCCTCGTTCGGCTCGTGGCCGGTGCGGCGGATCTGCTCCTCGAAGAAGGCGGCGGGGATCTGGACGTGGATGCCCGCGCCGTCGCCGGTCTTGCCGTCGGCGTCGACCGCGCCGCGGTGCCAGATCGCCTTGAGCGCG
>CAXGVP010000376.1:0-4575 GCA_964013055.1 uncultured Albimonas sp. | reverse complement strand
GTCGAGCTGACCGGCAGGCCCAGCGAGGAGGCGAGGATCACCGTCGTCGCCGCCGACATCGCCACGCACCAGGCGCGGGGCGGGCTGAGCTTGGTGATCTCGTCGCCGACCATGCGCACCAGGCGCGGGCCGAACAGCAGCAGGCCCAGGCTGATGCCCAGCGCGCCGATCGCCATCACCCATAACGGCGGCGCCACCTGCGAACCCGCCGCGCCCTGCTCGGAGACCTGCACGATCGCGGCCAGCGGGCCGACCACGTTGGCCACGTCGTTGGCCCCGTGGGCGAAGGACAGCAGCGCCGCCGCGATGCCCAGCGGCAGCCGGAACAGCGCCTTGAGCGAGCGGGGGCGGGCCTCCATCTCGGCCGAGGCGCGCGCGATCAGCGGGCGCAGGGTCAGCCAGGTGGCCAGCCCCGAGAAGCCGCCCGCCGCCAGCGCCTGCCAGGGCCGCACCGGGACCAGGTGCGACAGGCCCTTCAGCGCCAGGTAGGCGGTGAACACCCCGGTCATCGCCGCGACCATCGCCGGGGCCCAGCGGCGGCCGGCCTCCAGCGGGTCGGGCGCGCGGGCGATGCGCGACTGCAGGAAGGCCAGCAGCGCCGCCGCCACCGCGCCCCCCATCAGCGGCGAGGCGACCCAGCCCGAGGCGATCATCCCCACCGCCGGCCAGTTCACCGCCCACAGCCCGCCCCCCGCGAGCCCCGCCCCCAGCACGCCGCCCACGATCGAGTGCGTGGTCGAGACCGGCGCCCCCAGCCAGGTCGACAGGTTCACCCAGGCGGCGGCGGCGATCATCGCGCAGATCATCGCGCGCACGAACCCCTGCGGCGTCTCGAAGCCGTCGGGCGCCACGATCCCGCCGGAGATGGTGGCGACCACGTCGCCGCCGGCGATCACGGCGCCCAGGCTTTCGAACACCGCGGCGATCAGCAGGGCGCCGCCCATGGTCAGCACCTTCGCGCCCACCGCCGGGCCGACGTTGTTGGCCACGTCGTTGGCCCCGATGTTGAGCGCCATGTAGGCCCCCACGCCCGCCGCCAGCACCACCGCCCAGGTCGAGCCGCCCGGCGTCAGCATCAGCGCCGTCGCCCCGCTGGCCAGCAGGATGAAGACCAGGGCCGCGCCCGGCGCCAGCAGCGGGCGCGCGGTCGCCTGGCCGCCCAGCTCCAGCCGGCCGATCCGCTTGAGGTCCTTGTCCAGTTGCCGCCAGCGGTTGCTGTCCTGCCCGTCGTCCACGTCCGTCCCGTCGTTGCCTGTCGTCGCCCGTCCCGCCGACGCCCGTCGCGTCGTTTCCCGTGGCGTCGTCGCCCGTCGCCCGTAGCGTCGCTTCCCGTCGCCCCCCGCGCCCCCCGCCCGTCGCCCGTCGCCGGTCGCGTCGCTTCCCGTCGCCGCTGCGGCGTCGGGGATCCTCCCTGGCGCGGCCGCGCGCGGCCTCCCTCCTGCGGCAGCAGGGGCCGCATGTCCACTCCTGCAGGCCAATGGCGCCCGGATCGCCCGCGGACCCTGCCGCGGGCCGTGGCCGGCCGCGCCTTGCGGGACCCCGCGGGGCGAGCTTCTCGCGAGGCGATCCGCAGGGCCCGCGGGATACGGACGAGCGAACGCCGGCGGGACGGCGATGGCGGAGCCCTGCGGGTCACGCGGGCGACGCTGGCAGGGCTCCGGTGCCGGCGCCTTGCGGAAGGCGTGGGGCGGAGACCTGGAGCGGCGCGGGCCGATCGCGTTCGCCACTGTCGGGGGACTGTCGGGGGACTGTCGGGGGACTGTCGGCGGGGGCTGGCGGGGCGGTCCCGGGCGAGGCGCTGCGGTTGGCGGGCCCTGCGTCCGGCTGGGCGGACAGCTCGGCCGCAGCGGACCCCGGGGCGGCGGCGGAAGGTCGGGGCAGACGCGCGGCGGCTCGTGGCGCGCCGCGCAGCGTCGGGCCGGCGGGGGCCTGGCCCGGTCCCGTCCGTCAGCCGCGGCGGGCGGCGCCGGCGAAGCCGCGGATCAGCTCGGCGAGGCCCGCCTCGTCGACCAGCTCCGCCGCCTCGGCCGGGCTCGCCCAGCGGCGCCGGCGCTGGCCGACCTCAGGGTAGTCGTCGGCCAGCGCGCGCACCTGGGCGGCGTAGACCACCACCTCGCTCGGCTCGGCGAGGCCGCTGTCGGAGACCTTCACGCTGGCGAAGCGGCCGACCTGCACGGCGGGGGCCGCGACGAAGATCGCGCCCGCCTCCTCCCACGCCTCCTGCAGGGCGGCGCCGGCCAGGTCCTTGCCCCGCATCGGCCAGCCCTTGGGCAGGATCCAGCGCCCGGTGCCGCGGCTGGAGATCACCAGCACCTCGAGCCCCCGCTCCCCCTCGCGCCAGCACAGCGCCGCCACCTGCCGACGCGGCGGGCGGCGCAGCATCGGCTGCAGCACCTCGGACCAGAGACCGGAGATGAACTTGCGCATGTCGGGCGACCTCCGACCGCTCTTCTTCACCCCGGCGCAGGGGGACGCAACCCCCGCCAGCGTTCGGGCGCCAGCATGGAAACCGGCGCCGCAGCGTGGACGCGGAGGGCCGGCGCGGGGCTCGCGTCTGTTTGTCTGGACAACCTTGCCGGCAGGCGCCATGGATGCCCGGACACCCGCCGCGCGACGGCGGACCACGACGACAACGGACGGGGACCAGACCATGGCCGAGGGATCGGGACTGCTGGCGGCGGAGGCCTACCTGCGCGCGATGAAGCGCTACGGGGTGGACGCGCTCTATTCGGTGTCGGGCACCGACTTTCCCTCGATCGTCGAGGCCTACGGGCGGGCGGGCGAGGACGCCTCCGACCTGCCGCGGCCGCTGATCTGCCCGCATGAGAACCTGGCCGTCTCGATGGCCCACGGCCACGCGCTGATCACCGGCACGCCGCAGGCGGCGATGGTGCATGTCTCGGTCGGCACGGCGAACATGGTGTGCGGGGCGATGAACGCGGCGCGCGACAACGTGCCGATGCTGCTGTCGGCGGGGCGCACGCCGGTGACGGATACGGACGGGCCGGCGACGCCCCACGGCACCCGCACCCGCTTCATCCACTGGGCGCAGGAGATGTTCGACCAGGCCTCGACCCTGCGCGAGGCGGTGAAGTGGGACTACGAGATCCGCCGCGGCGAGCAGGTCGAGGAGGGGCTGGCCCGCGCGCTGGAGGTGGCCTCCGCCCCGCCGCCGGGGCCGGTGTACCTCTCGCTCCCGCGCGAGATGCTGGCCGAGGAGGTGAACCCCGAGCGTCCGACGCGCGCGCCCACGGCCTCGGCCCGGCTGGCGCCGGACCTGGAGGCGATCGACCGGCTCGCCTCGGCCCTGCGCAAGGCCGAGAGCCCGATGATCGTGACCGCCAACCTCGGCCGCAGCGCCGCGGCGGCGGCGCTGGCCGAGACGCTGGCCGACCTCTGGGCGATCCCGGTGGTGGAGTTCAACCCTCGCTCGGTGAACCTGCCGCACGATCACCCGATGCACCTGGGCTTCGACACCGGGCGGGCGATGGGGGGCGTGGACCTGGTGCTGAGCATCGCCTGCGACGTGCCCTGGGTGCCCGCGGTGACCCGGCCCGCCTTCTCGGGCGCGCTGTGGGAGATCGGGGTGGACCCGGTGCACGCGCGCTATCCGATGCGCAGCTTCCATGCCGAGGGCGCGATCACGGCCGAGCCGGCGCTGGCGCTGGCCGCGCTGCTGGAGGCGCTGGGGCCGGTGGGCGACGCGGGTCCCCGCGTCGACGCCCGCCGCCGCCGCGCGACCGAGGCGCACGGGCGGATGCGCGCCGGGCTCGACGCCGAGGCGGCCGGCGACCGGCTGACCGCCGCCTCGGCCAGCAAGGCGCTGGCGGCGCTGCTGCCGCACGATGCGACCATCGTGAACGAGTATTCGTTCCGGGTGAACCAGGCCCGCTTCTCCCGCCCCGGGCAGTTCTTCGGGGCGAGCCCGGCGGGCGGCCTCGGCTGGGGCTTCGGCGCGGCGCTGGGGATCCGCAACGCGGGCGTGCCGGGGCCGGTGGTCTGCATGATGGGCGACGGCGCCTACATGTTCAACAACCCCTCCGCCTGCCACTGGGCCTCGGAGGCGCATGGGCTGCCGATCCTGTCGGTGATCTTCAACAACAAGCGCTGGGGCGCGGTGAGGAACTCGACGCTGGCGATGTACGGGCAGGGGGCCTCTGCGGCCGACGACGGGATGTTCATGGCGGACCTGTCGCCCTCGATCGACCACGTGATGCTGGCGAAGGCCCATGGCGCCCATGCCGAGGGCTGCGGGGACCTCGCGGCGCTGCCGGGCGTGGTCGATCGGGCGCTGGATGCGCTGGGGCAGGGCCGGCAGGCGCTGATCGCGCTGGACCTGCCGGAGTAAGCGGGCGGGCCACGGTCTACAGGCGCCCTGCGGGCGGGCTTGGCCGGGCCTGCGCCTGTGGGGGCGTCGGGAAGGAAGGGCGAGGGCGGGAGCCTCCGGCGGGCTCCTGACTCACCCAAGAACAGGGCCCGCGCCTGTCCTCCGGATCCGTCTCTCGCTGAAGATGCCTGAGCGACTCGCCCGCCGGGGTCAAGGACAAGCCCCCTTCGGGGGTCGCTTCGCGATCC